>JAJXUS010000352.1 GCA_021782675.1 Acidobacteriota bacterium | reverse complement strand
GGACCCGGCCACGCAGGCGGTCTTTGGCTCGAACCTGCAGGTGATGGGACTTGCACTTGATAGCGGCGGCAACGTCTACGTCTCTGACGGCGCCAGCAAGCAGGTGCTGCGCTTTGCGGCTTCGGCAGCGGCGCAGGGAGCGAGCGCAACCGGAACGCCGCTGGCAACTTTGACCGCTCCAGGCGCGATTGCCGTGGATGCGCGCGGGTTCGTGTATGTGGCCGATAGCAGCGCGGACACGGTGACGCAGATCGCGCCATCGGGAACTGCCAGCGTGTTGCCATTCACCTTTGCGTACCCCAGCGGCCTCGCTGTGGATGCGCTTAATAACCTCTATGTCACCGACGCGGGCGCGCAGAGCGTGTACCAGGTGAGTCCGCTGGCGGGCACGATGCGGACGCTGCCACTCACCGGGCTGGTCGCACCCGGCGGCGTGGCCATCGATCCCGCAGGCAATCTGATCGTTATCGACGCGGGCGCCCAGACGGTTTACCGCTTCAATCTGCAAAGTAATGCGCAGACCACGGTGAGCACGCCGTCGATACAGGCATCGGCGGTGGTCACCGACGCTGCGGGCAACCTGCTGATGGCGGGGCAGTCCTCGATTGCCGCCGTACCGGCGAGCGCGAATAGCGCCGCCTATACGCTCGCGAACATTACAGCGGCAGGACTGGCGATCGATGCTGCGGGCAATCTCTACACCGGCTCGAATGGCGGCATTCTGAAACTGATCCGGACGCAAGGCGCTGTGAGCTTCGCGGGACCAGGCGCGGCACCGGCCATCGTGTCGATCCTCAACTCAGGGAACCAGGTGCTGAACGTCGCTTCAATGAGCCAGACCGATGCGACGGATTACACCATCGCTCCCAACGCTACCGCAGACTGCACACTGAGCAGCGCGGGCGCGGGAACCCTGGCGTCGGGCGGAGCCTGCGCGGTCACAGCCAGCTATACGCCGACGACGTACGCCCCCACTACCGATGCGGTATCGGTGAACGGAAGTTACACCAATGCGTCTGCGCTGGTGTTCACGCTTTCGGCTCCCACGAACGCGCCAACGGCGACCGTGACGATCCAGGGTTTCTTGCCGGCATCGCCCGTGTATGGGCAACCGGTTACCGCCACAGCCACGGTCACCGGCGCGACACTGCCGCCGGCCGGCAACCTGGTCTTTACGATCGATGGCACGACAACCGCATCGGCAACCGCGAGTAATGGCCAGTGGATAGCCACTCTGGCCGGCCTCAGCGCCGGCGCCCACTCCATTACCGCAACCTTTACCAGCACCAACGGGTACGCCAGTACAACGTCTTCGCCAGCCGCGTTGACCGTAGCACAGGCGACGCCCGCAATCACCTGGGCAACGCCGGCGGCGATTACCTATGGTGTTGTGCTGGGCGCTACGCAATTGAACGCCACAGCGTCGGTTCCGGGAACGTTTGTGTATTCGCCGGCAGCAGGAGTCATCCTGAGCCCCGGATCTCAGACGCTCTCTGCAACCTTCACACCTGCGGATGCCGTGGATTACACCTCGGCCACGGCGAACGTTACGCTCACCGTGAACAATCCTGCACCCGTGCTTACCAGCTTTTCGCCTGCGCACACACCGGCGGGCGGCGGCACGTTTACGCTGACGGTCAACGGATCGGGATTCATTCCCAATTCGGTGGTGTACTGGGGTAGTACAGCACTGCCCACGACGTTTGTCAGCAATAGCCAGCTCACCGCGCAGTTGGCGGCGACGTCGATCGGCAACTCTGGCGGATTCTATGTGACGGTACAGAATCCTGCGCCAGGCGGTGGGACGTCGAACAGCCTGCAGTTCGAGGTGGACTCCAAGGGCGCAAACGCTCCGGTGTTCTCGACGACCACGATCACGCTGACGCACGGAGGTTCGGCAACTGTGGGCGTGGCGCTGGATGCAGGCGCGCGGGATGTCGAAGTCACCTGCCTCAACCTGCCCGCGGGGTCGTCGTGCAGTTACTCGCCGAGCACGCGGCAGGTCACCATCACCACATCCGCAACGACGCCGCCGGGGAGCTACGTCATCACCATCGTCTTCCTCGAGGTGCTGCCGGGCGCGGCCACTTCGCTCATCCTCGGCCCGATCTTTTTGTTGCCGCTGCTGCGGCTGCGCAAGGGCAATGCCGGGCGGCAGCGCTGGGTCACGTTATGCCTGGTGCTGGTGGTGCTGGCAGCTACAGCCTTCAGCATCGGATGCGCGGGCGGTCAGAGCCACAACGTCACGACTTCAGGCAACGTGACGATGGTGGTGCAATAACGGCGTCTGCGCGGAGGTCCGCTTCGTTCCGGACCTCCGCGCAGCGCGCCACTCTTTCTCGCCAAAGCAAACTCCGATCCGCTTCTCCCCTCCTTTCCTTGGTCCGCGCTCGAGTTCATTCCCAAATGAACTTAAATCCTGCCGACAAGCGCTTCCTCGCGGTCTTTGCCGCCTAAGCGATGGAATTGGTTGACAAGATTCTTTGCGCAGGGATAGGCTGCCCTCCGAGCCTTGAAAATCGGGTTCATTTGGGAACTGCCGACTTGACTGAAACGAGTTCTCCGGCGCTCCAGGCTTTCGTTGATATTGACGGCTTGATCACCGGCGGCTGCGGCTGCGCGGAAACCGAAGAAGGACAAAGGGGCCAATTGCCATGCGATTCATCGCTAAAGAGTCAATTGGAGCGGCTGCTGCGGCGCTGCTCGTTTTAGGATTTGCGTACTGCGGCTTTCAGCGCCACCCGGTGCTTGCGGCGGGAGGCGGTGAGGCATCAGCAGCCGCAGCCGGCTCGGCATATGTTCCGCTGTTCAATGGAACTGGGTTGGACGGCTGGCATGCGCAGGGCGCGGCGCAATGGAAGGCAGAGGACGGCGCTCTGGTGGGAACGCCGGGCAACGAGGAGGGCGGCTGGCTGGTAGCAAACGACGGCTATCAGGATTTTGTGCTGCATGTGGCCTTTTCCTGCTCGAACTGCGACACCGGTGTGCTGGTGCGCAGGGCAAAGTCGGGCGCAGAGTCGACGGGCATCTATGTGCCGCTGGGCGGCGACAAGATGGGGAAGCTCTACCGGGTAACCTTGACCGGGAAGGATGAGCAATTGGGAGCGATGACGCCCATGCCCGCGGCTCCCGTTCCGGCAGGTTTTGCCGGGCGCATCGATGAGGGGCCGTGCGCTCCAATCAACTGCGATGGTATTCGCAATGCTCACGGCGGAGCGGAGGGAGTGCATGCGGGGACGGCGCCCAAGCCCATGCAGATGCGCGCAGGCTGGAATGATGTTGCCATAACGATGCGCGGCGACGTAATGCTAGCAGCTGCCAATCGCACGAGGGTGCCACCGGCGGTCAGGGAGGGCCGGCCGC
>JAJXUS010000351.1 GCA_021782675.1 Acidobacteriota bacterium | reverse complement strand
GGGGCTGTGCGGGTCGGCTTTCAATCGCAACGTCGAAAGCGAGATGGCGCTGAACAGCACGATACAGATCGGGCCCTACACGCTCGAGCAGGTTGGCGCGACGCAGGACTCGAATCTGAACTACAACTCAGAGTACGCGATGTTGAACGTGTACAGGGGCGGCAAGAAACTGTTCCAGATGACGCCGGAGAAGCGCTTCTACCTGGCCAGCGGACAGCCGCAGACCATGGTCGCGATTCACTCGGTTCCGGAGTGGGATCTGTACGTGGTGTACGAGGGCACGAACCCCGATACCGGACAGCCGATCATCAAGGCGTTCCTGAACCCGCTGGTGGGCTGGATCTGGGCTGGCCTGGTGATCATGGTGATGGGCACCTTTGTTGCCCTGGTGCCGAGCCTGAATCCGGCGACGGCGACGCTGCGGGTGGCCGCGGCGCAGGGAGTGCCGGTGGCGGCCGCTGCCAAGGGGGGCGACTGATGCGCAAGATCGTGCAGTTCCCTTCACCGATGCAGACCAGGACTCCCAGCGGGCGCAGGTTCTCTTTCTGGATCAAGGCCATGCAGGCGGTTCTGCTGGCGGTTGCGGTGTGCTTCTCAATGGGCGCGTCGAATGCCGGGTCGCGGGTAGTCGACCTGGATCACCGGCTAATGTGCACCTGCGGCTGCGCGCAGTTGCTGGGCGAGTGCAACCACGTGGGCTGCACCGAGTCGACCGCGGAGCTGGCCATGCTGCGCACCGATGTTGCGGCGGGCATGACCGACGACCAGATCTTCGACGCGTTCTCTGCAAAGTATGGCGCCACCGTGCTGGCCGCGCCCAAGACGCAGGGCTTTGACCTGGTGGCGTGGATTGCTCCCTTCGCGGTGTTTGCCGCGGCGCTGCTGGGAACGATTTTGCTGATTCGCCGCTGGGGCGGACTGGGGCTGGAACGCGCGCAGGCGGCCACGGCGCCGGACGTGAGCGCGCTGCCCGCGGAGGAGCGTGCGCGACGCGAGCAGATTCGCCGCGAAACCGGCGACGACGGAGGATTGGATTCATGACCGAGACGCAGGGACTGATTGCCGGCATGCTGATGCTGTTTGGGCTGGTCGTTTACACGTTCTGGCCGGAGAACAGCTTTGCCAACCAGCACGAAAAGACGCGCCTGGAGTTTCTGCTGGAGCGCAAGGATCAGCTCTACGAGAACCTGCGCGATCTCAACTTCGAGTACCGCGCCGGCAAATACCCCGAAGACGATTTCCATGCCCAGCGAGCCCAGCTTGAAGCGGAAACGGCGCAGTTGCTGGCCGAAATTGAACATCTGCAGCAGGCGTAAGAAGCAGAGATCAGAAGAAAGACAGTAAGGATTCCGACAGCGATGAAATCGACGAAAGTTTTTGCCATTATTCTGGCTCTTGTTTTTTGGGGGACAGGCGTTGCCGCACACGCGGTTCAAGTTTCAGGCACGGTGACCAACAAGACCACGGGCAAGCCTGCGGGCGGCGACCATATCGCGGTGCTGGATGTGCAGGCAGGCATGAGCGAAGTGGCGCAGGCCACCACCGATGCCAACGGCCATTACACGCTGAATACGCCGGGCAGCGGACCCTACCTGATTCGAGTGATGCACCAGGGCGCGGGATACTTTATTGCCGCGCCGCAGCAGGCCGGCGGGCCCGGGGACATCTCTGTGTACGACGTTGCCGCCAAGGTGCAGGGCGTCTTTATTGAAGCCGACGTGATCGAAGTGGAGACGGACCCCAGCGGCCAATTGCACGTGGATGAGCGCTATTTTGTGCACAACACCAGTTCGCCGCCGAAGACGCAGTGGAGCCCCAAGTCGTTTGAGTTGGTGCTGCCCACCGATGCCTCGGTAGCCGATGTTGGCGCGCAGCGGCCCAATGGCCTGCCCACCAGCGTCAAGCTCGATCCGGATGGCCCCAAGGGACATTACTCCTTCAACTTCCCCATTCAGCCCGACGATGGGGAAAAGGACACGATGTTCCAGATCAGCTATACGCTGCCCTATTCGAGCGCCAAGTACACGCTCAAATCGGTGCTGTCTTTGCCGGCGGATAACCTGGCCGTGCTGATGCCGAAGAGCATGACCTTCGCTGGCGGCGCGGGAGCGACGTTTACGCCGGTGCAGGCCGATCCCGGGGTGAACACGTACCTGGCCAAGAACCTTTCGCCGGACAAGCCCATTGAATTCACCGTGTCGGGAACTGGGTCAATTCCCCGGGACGCCCAGAGCGGTGCGCAGAGCGGCGATCAGAGCACCGGCGCGGCCCAACAAGGCCCGGGCGGCGGCATCGGGCAGCCCATCAACACGCCCGACCCGCTGAGCAAGTACAAGTGGTGGATTCTGGGCGGTCTGGCGCTGCTGCTGTGCGCGGCGGCTGCCTTCCTGCTGCGCAGGCCGGAGGGCGCGGCAGCCAGTTCCCCGGCCTCCGCCGGGATTGCCAACCCCGCCTATGCGGCTCCCATATCGGCTGCGGGCAAAAAGACTGCCCTGCTCAACGCGCTGAAGGAAGAGCTGTTCGCGCTGGAGAGCGAGAAGCTCTCCAGCACCATCACTCCGCAGGAGTACGCGGAGACCAAGGCGGCGCTGGAGACGGTGCTGAAGCGTGCGCTGAAAAAGAGTTAACCGGGCCCTCCGAAGTCAGAGGCTGCAGAGAAACAAAAAGGCCGCGCCGGGAACCTGGCGCGGCCTGATGCGTCTAATAGGCAGCAACTGTTCCTGGCGCTTTTCTGCCCCTTGCGCATGGTCGATTCATCTGCGCGCACGAGGCGGGCTGGAGGATCCCATGAACGGCTTCAAGACGACTATCCTTCTCACGCTTCTCACCTTGCTGCTGATGCTGGCCGGGGAGTACTTCGGCGGGCAGAATGGAATGCTGATCGCATTTGCGATTGCGGCGGCGACCAACTTCTTCAGCTATTTTTATTCAGACAAGATTGCGCTGGCGATGTACGGCGCGCAGCCGGTGACACGCGAAGAGCTGCCACGCGCCTATGAGGTAGTGGGGCGGCTGGCGCAGAAGGCCGGCATTCCCATGCCTAAAATTTATGTGCTCCCCACGGAGTCGCCGAATGCCTTTGCGACGGGGCGCAATCCGCAGCATGCCTCGGTGGCGGTGACGCACGGCATCCTGGAGCTGCTGAACGACGAGGAACTGGAAGGCGTTCTGGCGCATGAACTGGGGCACGTGCGCAACCGCGATATCCTCACCAGCTCGATTGCGGCAACGCTGGCGGGCGCGATCACCATCCTGGCGCGCATGGCGTTCTGGATGGGGATGTTCGGCGGCGGCGAGCGCGAGGATCGGCGCGGGGGCGGGCTGGGCGCTTTGCTGATGCTGTCGCTGGCGCCGCTGGCGGCTATGC
>JAJXUS010000350.1 GCA_021782675.1 Acidobacteriota bacterium | reverse complement strand
TCAAATCCCCAGCGCTCAATGGTTTGCAGTTGGAAGACCGTCTGCGCGGCGGCGCGGGTGAAAGCCTTGAATCCGCACTGCGTATCGGCAAAGTGCAGGCCCATCACGGCGCGGGTGACGGCGTTGAAGCAGCGGCCAAAGAACTGCCGGTAGAGCGGCTGGCGCTGCGTCTGGCGGCCCTTCTCAAGCCAGCGGGAGCCAATGGCGATGTCGGCCCCGGCGTCAATGGCGCTGAAGAGGCGCTCGGCCTCCTCCATGGGCGCGGAGAGGTCCGAGTCAGTGAACATGAGCACGTCGCCCAGGGCCTGCAGCATGCCCGAGCGCACACTGTAGCCCTTGCCGCGATTGCCCGGATTTTCAAGCAGACGGACCTCGGGCGCGCGAAGGGCAAAATCGCGCACCACCTGGGCCGTCGAGTCCGTGGAGCCGTCGTTGACCACGATGACCTCGGCCCGCCATCTGTTGGCGCGGATGCAGCCGACGACGGATTCGAGAGTAGCCGGCAGGCGTCTGCTCTCGTTGTAGGCCGGGATGACGATGCTGTACTGCGGATAATCCGTCACGTTTACGCTCCCTCCCCGCGCAGGTGGGTCCGACGCCGGGGGAGGACTCTGCCCATGATAACGCCAACAGAGAACCCGGGCCCATTCAGCGGGCCGGTTTACTGATTTTTCTACGGCCTGAACCCGCAAAAGGTTCAATTCTCACAGGTAAACTTGATTTTTGAACCGGTCCGGCTCAGAATCCGTTTATCCTGTGAGCGGAGGCGTACGCGACATGACAAAGGCAGACCTGGTGGAAAAAGTCACTCGGCTGGGTGACCTGACTCGCCGCGACGGCGAAGTGATTGTGGAAACCGTGTTTGATTCCGTGATTTCCGCGTTGCAGAGTGGAGACAAGATCGAGATTCGCGGCTTTGGTTCTTTCCGCATCCGCCAGCGCAATCCCCGCATTGGCCGGAACCCCAAGACCGGCGAGCGCGTGGAAGTGCCCGCCAAGCGTGTGCCCTACTTCAAGCCATCCAAGGAACTTCGCGACCTGGTGAATCCGGGAGAAGCCGCCAAGACTGCGTAGGCGATCTCCTCGGCCGGGGGAGGTTCTCTTCTCTTCCTCGCTGCATCCCTGCTCGAAAGCTTCGCTCGTCTAGCGCGGCCGGATGCCGATGACGCTCATCATGCGTCCGGCATGGCCGCGCGAGGCGCGGTGCGAGAAGAACAGCTCCCGCTGGCAGCTTGTGCATCCGCCCACCACGCTGATGGCGCTGGCCTTCAGCCCCGCATCCAGCAACTGGCGGCGATTGGCTTCGATGAGATCAACATGCAGACTGGGGCCAATGGGTGAGTGACCCGGAGCGCGCTGCGTGAGAAACAGCATCGGGTAGCGGGTCCGTACCGGATCGGAATCGTAGACCTCGCGGAAGAGCAGGCGGGCATAGCTGAATTGCGACTCGAAGATGGAGAGCACCTCGTCGCCCACGGCGTAGCAGCAGGCGCCGATGCCGGGGCCGATGGCCGCTACGAGGTCCTCGGGCCGGGAGCCGAACTCGAAGCGCATCCGCCCAATACCGGTTTCGACGATGCGCTTGACGGTTCCGCGCCAGCCGGCGTGGAAGGCCGCGACGACGCGGCGCTTGCGGTCGGCGACGAGGACCGGGATGCAGTCGGCGGTCTGCACGGCAAGAAGGATGCCCGGCTCGGCGGTCATCACGCCGTCGCCCTTCCGGGGCCGCTCGCGCAGCGCGTCAGCCGCGCCCGCCACAACCACCACATTGGAGTGAACCTGGCGCAGCGCCACCAGCGGCGTGTCCGGGCTGCCCGTGATGGCTTCGGCAAACAGGCGGCGATTGCGGGTGACGTTCTCGCGGTCATCGGCGGCCGTAAAGCCAAGATTCAGCTCGCCGGGCGCATCGTCGGCGCAGTAGGCGCGGCTGACTCCGCCCTTGCGGGTGCTGAAGCCATGCCAGAGCCACGGCATCTTTCCCCAGGCTGGAACGGCAATGAAGGGCAGGCCGTTGGCGGCCACGCGGGGCTCCGGCGCGGGCTTCTGCAGCTCCTGTGGCATGGCGCGCTCCATGCGAAGCTGGCGCGTGATGCCTGCGGGCTTTCCGCGGCGGTTGCGCGTGAGGCCGGCAATGCTGAAGAGAGCGTCAATGGCCTCAATTTCCGGCGTTCGCTTTGCGAGTTTGGGTCCGGTTTTGGGTTTCGAGGAAGACAGCGTCACATGACGATTGTACCGGGAGGTCAGATGGCACATCGCGCAGGAAGGGAGCAAATGGGCCTGCCTTCCGGCAGGCCCGCTCGAGAGGCATTCAAAAGGAGGGAAACCTGGAGGGGTGAAGAGAAGAGATCTGTCGCCAGACCTTCAAGGGAGAATGGTTGCCGTTTTCGGAAGGAACTTCATCGGGGAAGCCTCTACCTGTTGCAAGGTAAGACGTGAACCACCGCGAGAAGGTTGCCCGGCACGGATGAATCGCGCAGGGGGCTGAAAAATGCTTCATGCAGCCCCATGCACGGCAGGTTTCAATCCGCGCCACTGAAGGCCTACGGCTTTGGCTCCTCTTCCTGTTTCACCACGGGGCCCTCGCCGGGGAAGGGCCAGTTCGTGTCCAGCAGCAACTCCTTTTCTCGCTGCGCTTTGGGCACGTTGTTGATTTTCAGATTCTCAAAGAAGTGCACGCCGGTCTTGCCAGCGGTCACAATGTCAAGGTCGCCGTCGCCATCCATGTCCTGCGTGATGAACTGCGTTCCCGCGCCTGCGGTGCCGTTGACCGAGATGGCGTAGCGCGTGAACTCGCCGGTCTTGCGGTTGATCTTGTAGTAGTAGACCACCAGCGGATCATGGGAGCCGGGGTCGTTGCCGGAGTGCCCGCGATAGCGCTTGCCTGCGAGCAGTTCAGGCTGGCCATCGCCGTCAATGTCCACCAGCTTGAGCGCGTGAACCTGCGAAAAACTCTCGTCGATGGTGTGCCTGACCCAGTGGCGGCCTTTGCCCTGGCCCTTTTGGTCAATCTTCTGCTCGAGCCAGTAGATGCCGTAGCTGTGCCCCTGGCCGTAAATCACGTCGGTCTTGCCGTCGTTATTCACGTCGTAGCCAATGATGGGAAAGCCGGCGTCGTTCATCTGCCAGTCGCCGTGCCACTCCCACTTATCGTTGTTCGCGTCGATCTGGCGAAACCAGCCATTGGGCGTGAGGATGTCGGCTTTGCCGTCGCCGTCGATGTCGGCCACGCCGATGCCGTGGCCGTCCTGCGCACGGCCGCCGACATGGTGCACCTTCGGCTCTGCGCCGGAGAAGTCAATCCACAAGATGCCGGAGTGGTTGTAGTGCGCAAAGATCAGGTCCGGCTTGCCGTCGCCATTGAAGTCCGC
>JAJXUS010000349.1 GCA_021782675.1 Acidobacteriota bacterium | reverse complement strand
AGCGTGGCGCGTGCGCTGCGCGCGGCACAGGTTTATACGCCGATTCTCATGCTGACAGCGCGGGGCCGCGCGGAGGATGTGCTGGAAGGATTTGCTGCGGGCGCCGATGATTACCTGCCAAAGCCATTCGATCTGTCCATTCTGCTGGCGCGGCTGAACGGATTGCTGCGTCGTACCCGGTGGCTGCAACCGCCCTCGCCCGGCCAGGCTACGGGCGCACACGACGTGTATCAATTCAGCGGAAAGACGCTCGACTTTTCATTGCTGGAGCTGCGCGCCGGCGATCGCCAGATCCGCCTGACGCTGATGGAGGCGGAGCTGCTGCGGCACCTTGTGCGCAATCCCGAACGGGCGATCTCCCGCAGCGAGATTCTCGAAGAGGTGTGGCACGTGCATGAAGACACGGACACACGAGCCATCGACAACTTTATTGTGCGGCTGCGGCGGTATCTGGAAGACGACCCCGCGCACCCGGTGCATCTGCAGACGGTGCGCGGCGTGGGGTATCGATTTCTTCCTGAGGTACCGGAGTAATTCCCGCTGGCTACGCCACGATGCGGATGTGCGGCCGCTGCAGCGAAGCCATGGCGTCGGGTACGTTATAGGCCATCGCCAGCTGATGCAGATCCGCGCGCACCTTCTGCCATTGGGTCATCACATCCGGCCCCAGCTGCAGGGAGTTGACCAGCGAATCGATCTGCTGCGCGGACGCCATTACATCCTTGAGAGAGTTCGCTCCGTTCTTTGTCTTGTTGAACGACTTTTCCATCTCTTTGGTCTGCCGCACAAAATTCGCCATGGTATGCTCCGCATCCTTGGCCTTGCTGGTCTTGCGGACCGAGCTCTTCTTTACGGCGGCATCGAACTTCGGCTTCATGGCGCGCGCATCCTGGGTCAGGTTGCGCATGTATCCACGCACGTCGCTGTCGCTTACGCGGGATTGCGCCTGCGCGGTACGGCCGCTCACCGTGACGCCCAGACCGGCCAGCAACACAACCACAAGACCTGCGCGCGTTCTTCCCCAACCAATCCAAAAACCCTTCATCGAAGCTGCCTCCTCTTGCCTTTCACGGGATTGGGATTCCGGCTGGCAATCTGAAGTTGCATCCCGGGACCAGCCGATTACCAGATGCGAACCCGATTTTCCGGTGTCAGGTATAAAGTTTGACCCGGCTTGACATCGAAAGCGGTGTACCACGCATCAATGTTCCGCACTGTATCGGCGCGGTACTGCGCTGGCGCGTGCGGGTCGGTGAGCACCTGCTGCCGCAGCGCCGCAGGCCGTTCCTTGCTGGCCCAATTCTGGGCAAACGCGATGAAAAACTGCTGATCGCCGGAGAAGCCGTGAAACTCCGGCGCGGCTGCCCCGTTAAGCGACGCATGATAGCCGTCATACGCGGCGGCGATCCCCGCCACATCGGCAATATCTTCAGCCAGCGTCTGCTTGCCGTTCACGGCCAGATCTGGAAACGGCCGGTAGGTGTCGTACTGCGCCGCCAGCCTGGCGGTGGCGGCCTTGAAGTGCGCCAAATCCTGCGGCGTCCACCAGTCGCGCAGCGCACCCTTGGAATCAAACGTGCTGCCTTCAGTGTCAAACGTGTGGCTGATCTCGTGCCCGATCACGGAACCGATGGCGCCGTAGTTGGCTGCCGCCGGAGCCTTGGGATCAAAGAATGGCGGCTGCAGAATCGCCGCCGGAAAATTCAGCGCGTTCTGAAGCGGCAAATTCACGGCATTCACCGTCTGCGGTTCCATGGACCACTCATGCCGATCGACATTGCTTCCTAGCCTGCCCACCTGCTGCCGATAGCGGAAGAGCTTGCCACGCCAGACATTGCCAAACAGATCATCCGGCTTCACCTCATACCCGCTGTAGCTCTTCCATGTTTCCGGGTAGCCGAGACCGACATAGAGCGTGCTCAACTTGGCTTCAGCCTCTGCTTTGGTCGCAGGATCCATCCACTGCAGGCGCTGGATGCGCTGGCGAAAGGCAGCGATGATGTTGGCGACCATGGCCTGCGCTTCCGCCTTGGCCTGCGGCGAAAAGTACTTCTGCGCGTAGATTTGTCCAACCGCATCGCCCAGATACCCATTCACCAGACCCACACCGCGCTCCCAACGGGGTGACTGCTGCGGCACGCCATAGAGCGTCTTCGCGAAAAAGTTGAACTCCTCATCCGCAACTGCTTTCGGCAGCGCGCCGGCGTACTGTTCCAGCGTGTGATACGTCAGCCAGTCCTTCCAGGTATCGAGCGGCGTCGAGGCGACCAGCGCTGACTCGCCGGTAAACGCGGAAGGCTGCCACACATAGAACTGCTTCTGGTTGGCGAGCCCAGCGGCCTTGAAGAATGTCGCCCAGTCCAGCCCAGGCGCCTTCACGGAGAAGTCCTGCGTCGTCCACAGATTATTGGCCTTGTGTACATCCTGGTTCTCGGCCAGGCTGAGATGCTTTTCGGCAATCGCGTGCTCCAGCGCAATGATGCGATCGGCGCGCATCTCCGGCACGCTGATGTTCGCCAGCCGCAGCATGGCGATCACATGATCGCGGTATTCGCTGCGAATCTTCTGCATATGCGCGTTATCGCTCAGATAGTAGGCACGGGTCGGCAGTACCAGGCCGCCTTCCAGCAGATAGGGAGCATAATGCGCGGAGTCTCGAAAGCCCGGCGCCACCCACAGTCCAAAGATATTTTCCGTGTGGAAGTTCGTGTTATTGAGCGGGTCAACGTCAGCGCGCAGCGACTGGCCGAGCGCCCGCGCCAGCTCTTCCTTGTTTCGAATGGCCGCAATCTTTTTGAGCTGCGGCGCAATCGGTGTCATGCCTTTGGCCTGAATGGCCGCCGTGTTCATGTAGGAGTTGTAAAGATCCGCGATACGGCGCCGGTCCGTGTGCTCGGGCGCATTGGCGTGTGCGGCTTCCTGGATGAGGTCGGCGGTGCGCTTGTTGCTCTCGTTAAAGAGCTGCGTGAATACGCCGATACCTGCCCGGTCGGCTGGGATAACTGCCCGCTTGATCCAGTCTCCATTGGCATACTGATAGAAGATGTCACCCGGAATCACCGAACGGTCCATATTCTGCACGGCGATACCAGGCTGCGGCGCCTTTTGCTGCGCAGGGGGAGCCGGGGCCTGCGCGGCGGCAGCAATGCTCAACAAAAGCGCGGGAGCCAGGAGCATTTCTCGAAGTTTCTGCAAGGCTGACCTCACGAAGCGGAGATGGGTTGGCCGAGGGCGGAACCACAGCCGCTGGCAACGCATCAGGGTAGCATGGCCCACGATTGACCGCGCTACACTGATCGAGGGCCTGCCGGCGTAAGCGGCCCCCGCGATACTGTGCGCATCCTCACCCGCTACATTCTCGGCGAAGTA
>JAJXUS010000348.1 GCA_021782675.1 Acidobacteriota bacterium | reverse complement strand
GATCTTCGAGCAGCGATGCCGGCCGCATATAGAACCGCAGCGCCAGCACCAGCTTCGAGTCAGCCGACGCCGGCAGACGATAGATTTGCGGTCGGCTGTAGTAGGTGCGTGGCGGGTGCTTTGAGAAATCGCCAAAGCCCCCGATGAGCTGCCCGTTTGCGTATACCTGGTAGGCATCGTCGACATCGGCCGGCATCAGCAGGGCCAGCCGCTTGCCGCCAGCGTCGACCCGGACGCGCAGCCGGTACCAGGCAAATCCCGCATACTGCGGATGCCCCAGCGCCGTCCAGCCAGGCGTGTACCCGCTGCTGCCCAGCCCGGGGTCCACCGAGTCGCTCGGCGGCGTCAGATTCACGGGCTGCCAGTCAACGTCCGGGAAGCCGGGCTGCGCCCATGCCGGATCATCCCCGGTTTTGAAGCGCCAGGGACCCGGGAGCGTCTCCAGAGCTGATCCAAGCTTGATCGAGACGTACGCAGGAATTTCCGGCGCAGAAGATCGCAGCGCACTGGCTTGCCCGGCGGACACTGCGCCACAGAGCCCGCAGAGCGCCCACGCACCGGTCAACGTCCATCGCAAGAGATTCTTCAAGGCAAGAGCTTCCCCATAGAGACAGTCGCAGGATGAGGGGGAGGGGGAGGAGCAGCGGGAATCGACCGGTCGGGGGATTTCACGACGACCGGGGAGGGGAAATGGCCCAGCCCCGTGGAATTAAGAAACAGCCGCAATCGCCGCGGGTTCATCGGCAGCGATCTCGGCGTATCGCCCGATACCCACCATGGTGAAGACCTTCTGAAAATGCGGCGTCAGCCCAAAAAGAGCCACCTTCTGATCGGCCTTGCCCGCCTCCAGCATTAACTGAATGATGAGTGCAATGCCACTCGAGTTCACATAATCGACTTTCACAAAATCCAGCAGCACCGCATGGTCTTTTGCGATCTGCTCGTACGATCCCAGAATGGCATCGCGCGAGTTCGAGGAGATATCCCCGGAAAATCGAATCGCGCTGATTGGCTTGCCACCCGAACCCGATAACGTGTCGATTCGAGCCCGGGCCTCCGCCCGCATTCCCTCCCCAGTGCTCATTCTCCCTCTCTTTCCATCCGTATAACCAGGCGGACGTAACTATCCGAGCCACGGCTCCCCTTCACCCACTCCGCCTCGTCGACCAGCGCCTGAATCAAAAACATTCCCATCCCCCGCGCCTCTTCCTCGCCTCTCATCTTGCGGTCGATGTCCGGCTGGTGCGGTGCCGCCTGAAAGCCAGGGCCGTTGTCCATCACTTTCACTTCCAGTGCATCGTCCGTTGCCGATAAGACCACGCCGACAGATAGCTTGTCGTTCAACTTGTTCCCGTGCTCCATCGCATTAATGCAGGCTTCAGCCACGGCCGTTTTCAAGTCCTCAACGCGAGCGGCGGGGAAGCCCATCAGGCGCGCCACACTCTCTGCGGTGCCCATGGCCACTTTTTCAAAACCGAGCCGTGATGGAATACGGACTTCCACCAGGGTGTTCTTGCCATCAATCATCTGCGTTCTCCCGGCGGGGGCTGCAACGCATCAGCGCGAGCGCGGTCATATCGTCCTGCTGAGGCGCGCCTTCGGAAAACGCAGCCAGCTGCTGCCACAGCGAATTGAGCATAGCATCGCAGTCGCCAGCCGTACATGACAGAAATAGATCCTTGAGCCGTTCCGGGCCAAATTCGTCATCCCCCCGGAAAATCTCCGTCAGGCCATCCGTATACAGCAGGGCCCTGGAACCCGGCCGGAAGCGATACTCTTCCATCGCATAGGTCATTCCCGGCAGCAGGCCCACCGGCGTCCCGCTGGCCTCCACTTCCCGCGGGGTTCCGTCCAGCAGCAAAAACCCCGGATTGTGCCCGGCATTCACAATCTGCAGCGTGTCTCCGTCCCGCGCCAGCGCCAGGAAGATGGCCGTCACGTATCGGCGCTGGGCCTCGGCACCCTCGGCGTAATGCTGGTCATTCAGGCTGGCCGCCAGCTCGGGCAGCGGCAACTCCGTGTTGGCCGTGGCCCGGAACGCCGAGCGGAAGGTGGTACCCACAATCGCCGAAGCCAGCCCTTTGCCGGCAACGTCCGCCACCACCATCAGGTACGACCCGTCCGGCCGACTGACAATATCCACATAATCGCCGCCCACCTCATAGCAGGCGCTCGAGCGCACTGCAACCGAGCAGCCGGGAATGTCCGGCATCCGCTTTGGCAGCAGACTTTGCTGGATCTGCCGGGCAGCTTCAAGGTCCCGCTGCAGCCGGACCCAGGAAAGGTTCCGTTCGTAATAGCGCGCATTTTCGACCGCGACCGATGCCTGCAGAATCAGGCCATCCAGAAAGTCCTGCTCATCCAGCGATAGCCCGGAACCCGGCCGCGGGGCCACCACCAGCTCCGCCAGCACCTCCCCGCTCCGGTCACGAAACGGAAACCGCGCGCAACCATCGCACGGATCCGGCGGCATCACGCCAAAGGACATGCGAGGGTTCGTAATCAGCGCCCCGGGCAGCTCCAGCTCCAGCACAACAATGCGCAGCACCGTCCGGAACACTTCTTCCAGATCGATCGTTGCGTGCACCTCCCGGGAGGTCTCCAGCAGCGCCTGCAGCCGCGCAATCTGCTGGTGCAGCGTAAAGATTTCGTCGTTTGCGGTGTGGGATGCGTGCGCCATGGGCTCGCAGCCAGCTTATAAGAATCGGGCCAAACTGCGGCATGAATGTTTCGCCGATTCCACAAACATGGCCACCGGGTCAAATCTCGCCGCCCTGGAAGCCTCCGGCTCCATCCCTGCCCCGCGGCGACGCCCGGAGGCCGCAAAGCCGTCTTTGGAACTATGATTGTTAGTTCGCCTGCGGCCACCGCCCATGCCCGTCCTCTACCAACCCGACACCCTGTTCGCAGCAGGCCGCTTCCATGACGGCGCCGGTCTGCTGGTGGCGGACGACGGCACGATCGATCGCGTATTGTCCGATCCCGCCCGTCTGGCTCCCGCCGGAGCCCGCCTCGTCGCGCTGCCCGGTAAGGCGCTGCTGCCCGGCTTCCATAACGTCCACTCCCACGCCTTTCAGCGGCTCATCCGCGGCCGGACGGAGTCCGTACACACCGGCGGACGCAGCTTCTGGTCCTGGCGCGGGGCCATGTATCACGCCGCCGCCCATCTCTCCCCGGAGGAGATGTACGCCGTCGCCCGCGCCTGCTTTCTGGAGATGGCGCTCGCCGGCACCACCACCGTCGGCGAATTCCACTACCTCCACCGCACGCCGCAGGGAGCCGCCTACGACGACCCCAACACCATGGCCTGCCAGGTCATCGCAGCCGCGCAGTCGGTCGGCATCCGCATCTGCCTGCTGCGCAGCGCCTACCAGCGGGCCGGCT
>JAJXUS010000347.1 GCA_021782675.1 Acidobacteriota bacterium | reverse complement strand
GCGTTCGACGGATCTGCAGGATCGGCAGCAGCACCTTCTCGAGGCTGTCGCGCACCGTCTCGAAAATGCCGGGATCGTCGTCGGCCTGGCTGCAGACGCGGTCTACCAGCAAATAGAGAAACCGCTGCAGCTTGGCATCGAAAAACCGGCCCTTGTCATCCGCCGCCACCGCATATTGCTCGACCAGATTGAGCACCTGGCGGGCCGGGTGGTCGGGCAAATTGGGGAAATTCGTATCCTGCAGCGCCAGCTTCAGCAATGGACGCTCCAGCCGCTTCACCAGCGACTCCATGTCCGAACTGGGCACGACGTCTGCCCGCGCCCGGCTGAACAGGGCCGCGGTGGTATCCAGAATCTGCCGGTGGTTCTGCGCAACACGTCTGGCGCCCCCCACCGAAGCGCGAATCAAGACAGTTGCGCTGAGCGAGTGGATCTGATCGTAGCGCTGATTCAGCCCCTGAATGAGCTGCGCTCCGCTGGCGCTGAGCACGACCTGGGGCTGCTGCGGCCGCTCGAGCAGCCGAGTGTGCTTCAGGCAACCCGTAAGATTCAGAGCAGCCAGCGCGCCGACCAGCAGCCACGCCGCCTGCTTGCGGAGAACTCCGCCGGGCCCTATGCCAGCGCTCACCGGGCGGCCTGCTTCCCGTACGCCGCCCGCCGTTCACGCTCACTGCGGCGGTACGCCGCGACATTCCGGCTGTGCTCATCGAGAGTTGTGGCAAACAGGGAGTGACCGGGATTCTGCGGATCGCTGACAAAGTAGAGATAGCTGCTCACCGCCGGGTGCATGGCCGCCAGCAGCGACTGCGCTCCGGGATTGCAGATTGGCCCGGGCGGCAGGCCGGCATGCATGTAGGTGTTGTACGCGGAATCGGCCTTCAGGTCGGACTGATAGATTGCCCCGCGATAACGGTTCTCCAGCAGCGCCGCGTAGATGACGCTGGGATCCGTCTCCAGCGGCATCCCTTTGGCCAGCCGATTGACAAACACGCTGGCGACCAGCGGACGGTCGGCCGCGTCCGGCGTCTCGCGCTCCACCAGCGAAGCCAGCGTCACCGTCTGCGGAATATTGGCGTGCAGGCCCAGCGACAGCGCCTCCTGCCGGAAGTGCTGCACCATCTCGCGCAGAATGGCGTGCGGTGTCATATTCGGAGACAGCTTGTACGTGTCCGGGAAAAGGTAGCCTTCCAGGCTCGGGGCATTGGCGCTCAGGTCCTGGATCAGATCGGTATCGTGCTGCTCGGCGGCCAGAAAATCCTGCCGCGTGGCCAGCCCCGCCTTCTCGGCGGCAGCGGCGATGTCAAAAATATTGAAGCCCTCGGGAACGGTCAGAGCGATGGTGTAAACGTCGCCCGCCCGCACGCGATCGTAAACAGCCAGCAGCGTCGCAGGATGGTCAAAGCGGTAGACGCCCGCCTTGAGCGTGCCCCGCCGCACCCGGGCGGTCGCGGCGAACAACCAGCGGCTGCGCACGATTCCATTGCGCTTGAGGATCTTTCCGATCGATTCTGCGGAGCTTCCGGAGGGAATGGTCACCAGGCGCGCTGCCTGCGGCCCATAGGGGGTAACCAGCAGGTAGGTAGCGGCGGCGCCAGCCAGCAGAACAATCAGAAGCAAAATCAGGAAAAAACGCACGTTAGATGGGATGTCCCGGCGGCAAATTGCGCCGCAAGAATCTATTTTAAGCGTTCTTTCAGCCTTCGCGGCCGCAAAGGGGCGGCGATACCATCGAGTGCATGGGTCCGCAACCAGGCCGCGTTCTCGGCATTGACCACGGTCAACGGCGTATTGGCGTCGCGCTGTCGGATGAGCTTGGGCTCACCGTGCAGCCGCTGCTGACCTTCGAACACACGAGCTTGCGGCAGGACGTCCGTTCGCTGGCGCGCCTCTGCCGCCGGTACACCTGTTCGGACGTCGTGATCGGCTGGCCCATCCACATGTCCGGTGACCGGAGCACACGCGCCAACGAGGTGGAACAGTTTGCCCAGGCGTTGCGCGCGCAGATCGCGATCCCGGTCCATTTATGGGACGAGCGGCTGAGCACCGCGGAGGCCCATCGCCATCTGGATGCCGCCGGCCGCCGCCCGCGGGACCGCAAGGATGTAATCGACCAGGTGGCGGCCATGCTGATTTTAGAGAGCTGGCTCGACGCGCGGCGGGCCACCGCTCGCGATGCCGGCTGAGACCAGCCAGCGCGCTGCCCGGTATAATGATCCAATCGCATGAGGCGATCGTACCCGGCTTTTTGTGCCCGGGTGCGCGCACGCAAGCCTCGCGTCATTAAGCTGAAGATCCCATGACCGATCAAGTGAAGAAGAAGCTGGAGGAAGAGATTCGCCAGCTCGAACATGAACTTACCCATGAGCTGCCGCTCGAGATCAAGAAGGCGGCGTCATTGGGCGACTTGAGTGAAAACGCCGAATACCACATGGCCAAGCAGCGCCAGGTATTCGTCAACGCCCGCCTGGGCCAGTTAAAGCAGCGCATGTCGGAGCTGGCTCTGGTCAACCTGGCGAACATTCCCCGCGACCGCGCGGCCTTTGGATCGACCGTGCTGGTCTATGACGTGTCCAAGGATGAAAAAATCCAGTACAAGCTGGTCACCAGCGAAGAAGCAGACGTCAGCAAAGGTTTGATCTCCACCACGTCGCCCATTGGCCGCAGCCTGGTCGGCAAACAGGTGGGAGACACGGCAGTGGTTGTCACCCCAAACGGAAATCGCGAACTGGAAGTTCTGAAGCTCGCTACCATCCACGATGCAGCGGAGTAATATGCCACCGGCGAGGTGCGCTGACGCGCAATGACCTGGACACGTGCGTTCGGCAATGCCTGCGGCGTTCTGCTGCAGAAAATCGTGGACGGCCTGGCGCTGACCCGCATCTCGCCGAACATCCTGACCTTTATCGGCCTGGTCATCAATACCGGCGCCGCCTTTCTGTTTGGCTTTGCCAACAGCCAGAACAACGTGAAGATGTTCGCCTACGCGGGCCTGGTGATCATCGGCGCCGGCATCTTCGATATGGTCGATGGCCGCGTGGCGCGCCAGACGCAGCAGGTAACGGTCTTCGGCGCATTCTTCGATTCGGTGATCGACCGCTACTCCGACGTAGCGCTGTTCTTCGGACTGCTCGTCTATTACGCGCGCGGCAATCGCTTCTTTTATGTTGTGCTGGTCGCGTTCGTCATGGTCACCTCCGTCATGGTCAGCTACACCCGCGCCCGCGCGGAGGCCCTGATCGGCGGCTGCAAGGTGGGCTTTATGGAGCGGCCGGAGCGCATTGTGCTCATCATTCTTGGCGCCCTGTTTAACCGCTGGGGCGTGATGGCGCCCGTGCTGTGGGTGCTCGCCGTGCTCTCGACCATCACCGTCATCCACCGGATCCGCTAC
>JAJXUS010000346.1 GCA_021782675.1 Acidobacteriota bacterium | reverse complement strand
AACGAAAAGAATGGAAGCGCACCCTCCGCGCCCATGACGCTTGCGGCCGTGCGCGATGAGCTGAAGGGCGTCAAGGGCAAGAAGCTGTGGCGCTCTCTCGATGAGCTTGCCGATACGCCGGAGTTTCAGGCGGCTGTTGAGAAGGAGTTTCCTTCGGCGGCCCAGGAGTGGGTCGATCCTGTTTCGCGGCGCGGCTTTCTCCGGTTAATGGGCGCATCGATGGCGCTGGCCGGTCTCGCCGGTTGCACCAAGCAGCCCGATGAGCGGATCTATCCCTATGTGAAGGCGCCCGAGGACCTGGTGCTGGGCAAGTCCATGTACTTTGCCAGCGCGCATCCCATGCCGGTGGGCGGCACGCCGCTGCTGATCAAGAGCAGCGAGTTCCGGCCTATCAAGGTGGATGGAAATCCCGAGCACCCGTACAATACCGGCTCCTCGGATGTGTTCTCGCAGGGGTCTCTCCTCGATCTATACGATCCCGATCGCTCCAAGCACACGCTCTATCGCGGCGAAGAGCGGGAGTGGCCGGAGTTCGTCGAGGCATACCAGCAGAAGCTGGCCTCTTCGAAAGACGGCAGCGGAATCTATTACCTCACCGAGACCATTACTTCGCCGACCCTGGCGCGGCAGTGGAAGGCGGTGCAGGCTGCCTATCCCAAGGCGACGCTGGTGCAGTTCGATCCTGCCATTGCGGGAACCTTCGCGGAGAAGGGCATTAATGTTCAGTACGATCTGAGCGGCGCGGACGTGATTGTGGCCCTGGATGCGGATTTTCTTTCCAGCGCCTCCTATCCTGGCTTCCACAAGCTGGTGCGTGAATACGCCGCCCGGCGCAAGCAGCCCGAGAACGGCATGAACCGCCTGTACTCGGTGGAGAGCTCGACTTCCACGACGGGCATGAAGGCGGAGCATCGGCTCGGCCTGCGGGCCAGTGAAGTTCCGGCCTTTGCGGCGGAGCTGGCCAAGGCGGTCGGAGTTGAGGGTGTGAATCCACCGTCCTATGCCTGGACGAGCGAGCAGCAGCAGTACCTGGCTGCTTTGGCGAAGGATCTGAAGGCGAACGCCGGCAAGAGCGCGGTATTGCCCGGCTTGTATCAGCATCCTGTGGTCGCCGAGCTGGCGCTGGTAATCAACCAGGCGCTTGGCAATATCGGCAAGACCGTCTACGTCACCGATGAAACCGTTCTGCCCGTGCCCTCCGACCAGGTGGCTGGCATCAAGTCCCTGGTTGCCGATCTCAACGCCGGCAAGGTGGACTGGCTCCTGATTCTGAACGGCAATCCGATCTACACGGCGCCCGCCGATCTGAAGTTTGCTGAAGCCTTTAACAAGGCCAAGGTGACTGTCCACTTCGGATCGCATGCCGACGAGACCGGCCAGATTTCAGACTGGCACATTCCCTCGGCGCACTATCTTGAGTCGTGGTCGGACGTGCGCGCCTATGACGGCACGGTTTCGATCGTGCAGCCGATGATCGATCCGCTCTATGCCGGCCGCTCCATGCATGACTTCTTCCAGCTTCTGCTGAAGGAGCCTACCGTGAGCGCCTATCAGGCGGTGCGCGAAACCTGGAAGCCCGTCATCCAGGGAAATTTTGAAGACGGCTGGCGCAAGACCCTGCACGATGGCTGGCTTGAAAATACCGCCTTCAACAAGAATGGCAAGGCTCCCGCTGCCGGTTTCCGCGGAGAGATTCCCGCCCCGGCGCCGAAGAACGCGGTGGAAGTGATCTTCCGTCCCGATCCGAATGTATATGACGGCCGCTGGAACAATGTGGGCTGGTTGCAGGAGCTGCCTAAGCCGATCACGAACCTGAGCTGGGATAACGCTGCCATCGTCTCCGGCGCGACACTCACCAAGCTGGGACTCGAGGAGCAGAACATCATCGAGCTGAGCGTGGGCGATGGCCGCGTGAAGGCTCCGGTGATTGTCGCCCCAGGCCACCCGGACGACTCGGTTACGGTCTACCTGGGATACGGGCGCGAGTTTGCCGGCCGTGTGGGTTCGGGGCAGGGCTTCAATGCATACCTGGTTCGCAACAGCTGGGGAATGCTGCAGTCGACCGGGGGCATTCGCAAGCTGGATGGAATCTGGGGTCTGGCGATCACCAAGAGCCACTACCAGGATCACCGCGCGTCGGTCTTCGGCGGCCCCGGAGATAATGCCAACCACTCGCTTGAAGCGGATGAGGCGCTTGGTCCGCGCGGCATTATCCGCTATGCGACGCTGGACGAGTTCAAGACCAACCCGAACTTTGCGCACGAGGGCGAGGGCCACGAGTCGACGGATATGGGCACGTCGCTCTTCCCCAACTGGACGTACACGGGCAATGCCTGGGCCATGTCGATCGACATGAACAGCTGCGTGGGCTGCAACGCCTGCATCGTGAGCTGCTACGCCGAGAACAACATTGCAGTGGTGGGCAAGCAGCAGGTGCGCATCGGCCGCAACATGCAGTGGCTGCGCATCGATACCTATTTCGAAGGCGATCTGGCAGCGCCGCGGGCGCACTTCCAGCCCATGCTTTGCCAGCACTGCGAGAACGCTCCATGCGAGCAGGTTTGCCCGGTAGGAGCCACGGTGCACTCCGCGGAAGGCCTGAACATGATGGTCTACAACCGCTGCGTGGGCACACGTTACTGCTCCAACAACTGCCCCTACAAGGTGCGCCGCTTCAACTTCCTGCTCTTCTCCGATTACGAGACGGAGAGCCTCAAGCTGATGCGCAACCCCGACGTTACGGTGCGTTCGCGCGGCGTGATGGAGAAGTGCAGCTATTGTGTGCAGCGCATCCAAGAGGTCAAGATCGAAGCCGACAAGGACAATCGTCCGATTCGCGATGGCGAAATCCAGACCGCCTGCCAGCAGGCCTGCCCGGCTTCGGCGATCACCTTCGGCAATATGAACGACAAGAGCAGCCGCGTAGCCAAGCTTCGCAGCATGGAGCGCAGCTACCAGGTGCTCGCCGATCTGAACACGCGCCCCCGGACCACCTATGTGGCTGAAGTCCTGAATCCTAACTCCGAACTCGAAGCAATGCCGGTGGAGCACGCGCCGGCCAAGGGTTAAATCCGCGATGGCAACGAGCAAAGTGAATATTCACGACCGGATCGATCCCGCAACCGGGGAATACCGGGTCGTAGCGCCCGGCGAAACCTTTCGATCAGTCACTGACAAGATCACGCGCATTGTGCTCACCCCGCACACGCCACTGGGATGGCTGGGCCTGTTTTCGGTGGCCGGCGGCCTTGCTGTGGTGTTGCTCACGGCCGTCACCTGGCTGTTCCTCAAGGGCGTGGGCATCTGGGCGATTACGCAGCCGGTGGCGTGGGGCTTCGCCATCATCAACTTTGTGTGGTGGATCGGTATTGGTCACGCCGGCACGCTGATCTCGGCTAT
>JAJXUS010000345.1 GCA_021782675.1 Acidobacteriota bacterium | reverse complement strand
GTCTTCCACCAGCAGCGCATTGATGCGCCGTCGTTCCATCAGCTGTGCGGCCTCGGCCGCCAGCAGGTCCGGACCGATGCGCACCCCGCCTTGTGTCATCACCTCGGCGATGCCCACGGTCCGCACGTTGTCGACCTTTTCCAACACCCGCCGCAGGTCGCCGACGTGATCCACAAAGTCCACGTCAAAGGTGTCCCGCGTCTCGCCAAACTGTAACGTCTTGCGATTGGTCCGGTCGAAGTACGCTTCCAGGTAAAAGTTCCGGCTCGCGCTCAGCGTGCGGTCCCAGCGCACAATAAAATCGCCGCCCGAGACCGGCTGGCCGCCCTGAACGATCTGCTGCCGCGGCGGAAAGAATCTGCCGATCGTGTTCTGCCCGCCGCTCTCGCCCTGATAAACATCGGCCTCGGCCGTTACATGGTCCCGCGCATTGGGCGTCCAGTCCGCACGAAAGCCACCCCGCTCCTGATGCCACGTGTCATAGGGGTTGCCGCCGGGGTTGATTTCCGGCCCGCGATTAAAGCCCTTGGCGTAGATTCGCGCAGTCAGATACTGCCTCGGGAGCCGCCAGCCCTGCTGCGCCTCGCCGATGAAGCGCTCGACCGCCCCGCCGCCCAGAGCGCTCGCCATCGTTCCCTGCGTGTCTTTGGCGTCCTTGGTGACAATGTTGATGATGCCGTTGACGGCGTTTAATCCCCAGACCGCACCCGCCGGCCCGCGAATCACCTCAATCCGGTCGATATCCGCCAGCACCAGGTCCTGGACATCCCAGTACACCCCTTCAAACAGCGGCGTATACACGCTGCGGCCGTCGATCATCACCAGCAGGCCTTTGGAAAAGTTGCTGGCAAAACCGCGAATACCGACCGCCCATTCATCGCTCTGGGAGCGGGAGACCTGCACGCCCGGCACCATGCGAAGCAGGTCCGGGAGATTGGTGGCTCCCGAGCGCCGGATGTCTTCAGACGTCAGAACGAACACGGGAGCCGGCGTGCGCCAAACCTCCTCCGGCTGCTTGGAGGTGCTGGTGATCCTCACCTGGCCCAGCTCGGCCAGGCTCAACGACTTCAACTGTTGTTCTTCGGCCTGCGGCGAGCTGGCCCGTGCCGTCAGGGCCTGCGAAGTTCCACACCCGGCCAGCACGAGCATCCCGGCTGCAACGACGCACAATCGTTGACGGCAAGAAAATTCTTTCCTCATACGCCCGCGGCGGCACTGCCCGGCGCCTCCGCCAGCAGCATGCGGATGGTTTGGATCAGCTTCTCGGGTTCGCCCTTACGGACAAAACAGCGCGCGTAGGTGGCGATGTCGGCCGGCATTCCAAACAGATCGGAGAGCACAATGATGGGCGGCTCCGGAAACCGGCGGCGAATCTGCTGGGCCGCTTCAACGGCGCTGATCGAGCCGGTCAGCCGGTAATCGAGGACGACGACCGAAAAGGCGCCCTCCGCGGGCAGAGAAATGCCGTCGATCGTCACCTGCGCGGCGACCGGCTCGAAGCCCGCCGCCTTCATAATCCACCCGTAGATGCGCAGGTGGTCCGGGTCGTCATCCACGATCAGAATGGACGGTTTATCGCCTGTGGCTGCCTGGGGGTGCGGCACGGTCAACAGATCCTTTCAGATTGCCAACATTCACACCGGAGCATTATCCCACCAAATCGAAGCGGGCCGCTGAAAGCCTTTGCCGAAAACAGAAAAGCTCCGGGTCGCGCAGGCCGCGCCCGGAGCTTTTTTGATCGCTGCGTCACGGCGAATGCGCCGCCACAGCCTGTGCTTTCCCCTACTTCTTGACCGGCGGCGGATACCGCTTGAACATCCCGTAGACGGATTTGGCGATCTGCTTCTCTTCCGCATCGCCGCTCTTGGTCACATCGTCCTGCACGGCTTCGCCGCGCCAGACGATCTTGCGGGTCCGTGCATCCACCATGTCGATGGTCAGAAATCCCATCACGCGGAAGGAAGGCCGTGTCTGGCTGTAATTGAAGCCGCCGCCACCCCAGCCCCAGCCGCCCCAGCCACCACCCCCTCCCCAGCCGCCGCCCCATCCGGGGCCGAAGCCATACCCGTAGGTATCCATGTCGGTGACGGCCTTGGTGGTGAAGTGGTACGTCACCATCAGGTCAGGATTCTGGTCGGGCCCGACCTCACGCAGGTGCTTTTTGTGGGTCAGAGCATAGTTCACATATTCGCCGACGTACTGGCGGTAAAACGGATGGTTCGTGGCTTCGCTGGGAATCCATACATAGGTGTGGTACTGCGAAAACGGCGCGTCCTTGCTCCAGTTCGCGCGGATTTGCTGCGCCTGGGCAGCCGCTGCCCCGGCAACAAGAACGACGGTAAGCAGGGCAGAGAGTACGGAAGATTTCTTCATTGCGGTTCTCACGGGAAAGTCCCTTTCTGCAGCCCGAGTCGCCGGGCGCAACCAAGCCGAACCAGGCGACTGGCAGGTACGGCTCCTACAGTTAGAATACCCGTGGACAAATTGGTTAGCGCTGCGGAAAGTCAATCTGGCTTTGGCTTTCCGCAATCAAAATCAGACCGTCGCCCGCAACTATTTCGGCGGAAAGTGTTGCAGCATTTTATGCAGGGACTGGCTGACCTGCTTCTCTTCGCCCTTGTTTCCTTTGGCGATATTGCTCTCACTCGCCTGCCCGCGCCATACGATCTTTTTATTGTGCGCGTCGATCATGTCCACGGTAAGAATCCCCATCGTCTGCTGAACTTTGGTCTTGGGCATGTTGTCGTAACCGTCTCCCAGTCCGCCCCATCCCCAACCCCAGCCGCCCCAGCCGCCGTTGTCGAAGCCATAGGTCTCCTGGTCTACCGTGTGCTGCACCATCAGGTGATACGTCACCAGCAGATCCGGGTTCTGCGACATGGGAACCTCGCGCAAACCCTTGGCCTGCAGGTCGCTCTGCGTGGTGTTGTCGATATCCTCCCGGTAAAACGGATGGTTGCTTCCCCGGCTGGGCAGCCAGGCGAAGGTTTTGTAGCGGGAAAATGGAGCGCGTTTGCTCCAGTTGACCCGAACCGATTGTGCCCGGGCGCTTCCCGGTAGAATCAGAAATGCCAATACGATTGCTCCCATCAGGGGTAGCAAGGATAATCTGCTGCGACGCATGCTCAAGTCTCCTTCAGTCACCGGATGAGCGCGAACAATGCTTCCAGCGAGTTAACAACAAGATAGCGATAGTCGTATCTGTTTCGCCACTATTGTTTCCCGGGGAAACTCGATACTCTTTGTGGTAGGGTAAGATGCACTTTCCCCCGATGACGTTGAACCGGCGCTTCACTCTCGTAATTCGCTTGCTTCCAGGGCTTTGTCTGGCTGTTTTGCTGGCCGGCATCACGGCGCGCGCCGCTGCGGCCACGCACTCCCACAGGAAAATAGCGGCGCACAGCGTTGGGAAGCATCCCCACGCCGCCCA
>JAJXUS010000344.1 GCA_021782675.1 Acidobacteriota bacterium | reverse complement strand
GGATGCAGACGCCAGATGCGATCCGCGCGCTCCCGTTCAGACCCAATTCCGAAGGTGCCGATCATCCCCGCATCCCGCGCCTGTTCAAGAAATTCAAGCAACCGCGGGTCCTCAAGCGCTCCGGCATCCGCTTCATGCAGGAGAAAACAATCGATCCGATCGCGCCGCAGCCAGCGCCGGCTGCTTTCGAGTGACTGCCGCGCCTCGGCCGCTGAAAAACTGGCGCTGGAGGTCATGGTGGCGGCGGCTCGCGCCAGCCGCTGGCGAACAGCCGGCAGACGACGGGCCACGGGTCGCGCAATCTTGCGGGCCAGGTCGAGCATCCCGGCGCGCGGCGGCGGGAGAATGCCGTACTTCGTTGTGACGGTCGCGTCGGGCTTGCTTGTAAGAAACTGCCCCAGGCAGCGCTCGGCCTGCCCATGGCCATAGGAGGGCGCAACGTCGAAGTGACGGATCCCGCTTTCGTACGCAGCGTCCAGCAGGCGCAGGGATTCCCGCTCGCTGAGACCGCCCATCAGACCGGAGCCGCCGAATCCCAGCCGCGTTGTCAGACGCCCGCTTCCGGGGAGAGCGACCGTTTCAAGCATGCGGACCGCCCAGTTGCGCAGCGAGATGATCCGCGAGCCGAATGGCGAGAGCAATCAACGTGTGGGTGGGGTTGGAAAATCCTGAGGTTGGAAACACCGATGCGCTGCAGACGAAGGCGTTCCGCACCCCGTGCAGTCGAAGCTTCGGCGTGACGACGCCGTTCGCCGGGTCTTCAGCCATCCGGCTGCCGCCCATGTCGTGATGGCTATTGTCGAAAACGACGCCTTGATATCCGTTGGGGTCCGTCAGGGCTGGCGCCAAGTCGCAGTGTCCCAACCCAAGCTGATGTAATGCCTGTTGCACCCGTTCTGTAAAGCGGCGGATGCTTGCCCACTCGAAGGGCGATACGCGCCAGTCCAGCCGCGCGCGAAATACGCCAGAGGCATCACGGTCTTCGGTCAGCGCGATGGTGCTTTTGGAGAGCGGCTCCTGCTCGCAGTGGACACGCAGCCGCAATTCTGAATCGGGCGCCCAATAGGCTCGATGTTCGCCGATGTAAGCCTGCGTCAGCTTGAGCAACAGAGGGATCTGCCCCACGGCACGGGACACATCATCCATCGAGATTCCGTCGAATCGACCGCGCAGCATTCGGCGAGCGAGTGACTTTGTATCCGTCAATGCACGTTCCGCGGTGTGGGTCGCGGTAATGGCGCCGGCGATGTTCAGCATCTGGCCGGCCCGCTGCGCGGTGCGAGCCAGCCGCATTTTGGGGTGATACTTGAAGCCGCCCACATAGACGTTTGCAAAACAGGCATGCAGTCGCCGGAGTTCCGTAGACGAAATCGTGGCCGCATCAAAATCGATGTGACTCTGGAAATGCTGGCCCAGAATGCCGTTGCGTTGCCACGGGGCGAGGCCGTGCGATGGCATTGGCTGCAGCAGCAGACGGACAGTTTCAATCGTGCCAAGGCTTACGACGTAATGCGCCGCGGTAAAGGTGTGGATTCTCCCGTCCGGTGTGCGGCATTGCAGGGCAGCGACCGCATCGCCGTCGCCATTCATTTGGATTCCGGTGACGGTGGCATGCAGCGCTACGCACACATTCGGCGATGCAAGGGCCGGGCCGTGCAGGCGAGCAAAGTCCGGTTCCGGACACCAGCGGGTGAAGTAAGGAGCCAGTTCCTCGCCCAGGGCAGGAGCCGGCATTCCGAGCGTCTGCCAGACAGCGTCATCCTGCTGCAGGGCGGACGCCAAACCTTCCGCGCGGATCGCGCGGGCATAATAGGGCTCCAGATGACGGTAGGCGAAGGGCCAGCCGCTGCCGGAGATCCAGGGCCGGTGTTCAAAATCCTCTGGAGTGAATGGCAGAATTTGGCCACCCCATTTTGTCGTCGTGCCACCGAGCACGCGGAAGTGGCCGATGCTGGATGCCCGCTGCGGCTGGCCCGTCAACGCATATGCGTTCAACGTCTGCGCGGCTGATTCCAATTCCTGGCCGCCGCTTTCCAGCAGCAGCACGCGCCTCCGGTGATGCTGCAGTTCAGCCGCCAGCGTGATTCCCGCAGCGCCCGCGCCGACAACACACACGTCTGGAGAAAAATCAGCTGGAGGCATTTCCCGTGCAAGGTCGATGATCATGGGCGCGACCCCTGCTGCGCGGCCAACGTGTCATAGACCGCTTCCAGAATCCGGCGCATCTGCGTGTCATTGTCATAACCCGAAGCGACGGCGCGGCGCTGTCCCGCCTGAGAGATTTTGTTCCGGGCCGATTCGTTCGACAGATAGAAACGGCACTTGTCCGCGCACTCCTCCACGCCAGAGAAAAATACCGCTTCACGGTCTTCTTCGAAACGTTCAGTATGTCCGGAACACCGTTCTGCCAGTAGAAAGCCGCCACACGCGGCGATCTCAAAACTCTTGTGCGCGTATTCATCCTGGTTGCTGTGGGTCAGGAAACTCAGATTAATCTTCGATCGCCAGATACCCTCCCGATATGCATCGTCGAAGAATTCCCCCGACTGCGGATAGAGTGCGGCAAGCGCTTTGGGGCGGAGCTTCTTTTCCCATACGCGCGGCCCCGCAATCACGACAGGCAGGCCGTACTTTGCCCATAGTTGCGTCAGGAAATCGGCCCGGTCATCGTAGGGCGTTCCGATAAAGGAGACGCCGCGCGTGCGGTCTTTGTCCGACCATTCCGCCGGTGGAGCAAAATGCACACTCGGCTCATACGCAGTCTGAACCTTAACCACTCTCGGCGCACCACGCCGTCGGTATTCTGCGACGCTGGAGCTCCGCTGTTGCGCGTGGATGTCGTAGTCGGGGATAGTGCGAATGTAGAGGCGAAACCCTGGATCGCGACGGGGCCCGAAGGGATTATCGATCATGTAATCGACTGTGACAATGCCCTGGGCCCGTAACGCCTCAAGAGTTCCCGAACGTATGAAAAGCGGCTTATCGAACCACACAACATCGACGTTATGCGCGTGTGCGAGATGGAGCACTGTCTGATTCAAGCGGGACACAGTTCCACCGATCTGCAAACGATATCGGATCTTGGCCCATAGCGGATTGCCGTGACTTTCATATCGCGCCAGATCGATGGGGATGATCGTATGTCCCAGCCGCTCTAGGCTTTTTTTCCGGTAGAGGCCGAAGCTGCCGTTTGCCAGCGGTGCTACGTACAGAATTCGCAGCGGGCGGTTTTCGATCGTCATGCAGCGGGTCAGGCCTGCTCGCGCAGGAAGGCGATCACCTGGTCAGCATTGATGACGCCGACCAGCACGCCGTGTTCATCCACCACCGGAAGCGCGTACAGGTTATACCGGTCGAAGAGTTCGGCCACCTGCCGGTCATGCATGGTCTGGGGACAGCTTACGAAGTGTGTTTCAGCGAGCGTGCAACGAGTT
>JAJXUS010000343.1 GCA_021782675.1 Acidobacteriota bacterium | reverse complement strand
TGACATCCAACATATTCTTGCGCGTCATCCCGTTGCGCCCACTCAAATCCTGATAAATTCGCTCAATCCGATATGGGTCCACCCACTCCAGCGTCAGCGGATATTGCGAATCATCCGGCGTCACACGCGAATTTGCCGTGGCCAGCAAGCCCGACGGCGGATCAAACGCATTCGGCATCTGGTCAAACGGAATATACCCATGCCACTCATGATCCGCATCGGCAATCGGCAACCCCTGCAAGCCGTTGGGCCGCAGCGGAACCTTGCCGATTGCATGATAGGCAATGTGCCCTGCATCGTCGGCATAGACCACGTTCTGTGTCGGCCAGCACCACGCCTCGATGGCCATGGAAAACTGCTGCCAGTTCTTCGCCGTGTTGATCGAATAGATCGGAATCTCCGCCAGCGCCGGGTCATACAGCGTCCACCGCAGCGCGAGTGCCTGCCGATGCGCGTGCACAACCGGAGTCAGCAGTGGACCATGGGAGGTCAACGCCACATTCAGGTGCTCGGCGCGGCCAAATCGCACCCGTATCGTCTCCTGCACATGCGCCAGCGGCTGCCAGCTTCCGTCTGCGGCCTTGTAATCTCCGCGTCCATCCAGCTGCTCCACGTACAGATCCTGCACGTCGGCATACAGCGCGGTAAATCCCCATGCGATGTGATCGTTATGTCCGGCAATCACCAGCGGAACGCCCGGCAGTGTCACGCCCGCCACATGCAGTCCTGGCGCCTGCAACTCTGCCATCATCCAGATATTGGGCACCGTCAGATCCAGGTGCATATCATTCGACAGCAGCGGCTTTCCACTGGCCGTATGCGCGCCGGAGATCACCCAGTTGTTGGACCCAGGAACACAACCCTCGCACTGCCCTGGATGCAGCGTCTGCCGCAGTCGCAGCAGCGATTCCGCTGTCACCAGCGAGGCAACCGTAACCTTTGACCCAGCCACCACGTTGCGACTCTGATTCATCGAATCATCCGTCACAGCCGGCACCGGCACCGGCGCATTCATTTGCGCAGCTTTGCGCGTTGGCGGCTGATCTCTCCACGAACCGACAGGATAGAGATCCGACTCCAGTCGCGCGTCGTGCAGATCGGCTGCAATCGTTTCTCGCGCCAGTTTCACGTCCCAGTGCGTATCCAACATCTGCACCATATTCACACCCACCAGCACACAATCCTCCGCGCGCCACGGTCGCGGACGATAGTGCAGCAGGCGAAACTCCACCGGAAGCCGATCCGCATTCTGCGTCAGATAAAGATTTACGCCGCGCGCATATATCTGATAGCGATGCTGCTGATTCACTGACAGGCTGCGATAGACGCGATCCGCCACGTTGCGCATCTGCAACACGCGCTGCATCCGGTCATGCTCCAGCGCCGACGCGCCAAAAATCTCCGCCAGCTCACCCGCCGCATTGCGCCGCAGCATATCCATCTGCCACATCCGCTCCTGCGCTGTCACATACCCCTGGGCAATCAGCAGATCATCGATCGACGCGGCTGCAATCTGCGGCACGCCATGCGCATCCCGACGCACCGTCACAGGAGCCGACAAACCAGACAATCGCTGCTCTCCATCGACCACCGGCAGCGTTGCCTGCATCGTCCGATGAATCCACACCACCAACCCGGCGTAACCAGCCAGAGCCAGCAGCACAAGCGTCGCAACCACAAGATTCCGTCGTTGGCTTTTCTTCACGGCTGGCTCCCTGTCGTTGGGTCTGGATGAGCCATCCACGCTTCAAGGTCATCCGTGGAGCGGCGCTCAAACATGCATCTCTGCCACCTTACCACGATCGGGAATCAGGCCGGACTCAGGAAGCTGCGGCGCGACCACGGGCAAAGATCAGAAAAGCTCCAAGCAGCACCAGGACCAGAAGCGGAAGAATCAGTACGCTGCCCTCAGGCCCGGTTGCGCCGCCCGTCCAGAACGGCAACCCGGCAGTGGTCGTCGTCAACCAATGCGTCTGCGGCAGAATGCCGCTGTCCGGCGTGCCATAGAAAAACGTCTGCGCCCAATCCCACGCTGCATGAAAACCCACCGCCCACCACACTGAGCCGGTCCAGCGAATCACCCAGCAGAAGATAAATCCAATCGCCGCCGCCGAGCAGACCCCCACCGCGCTTTCACCGTGATTGGTCCAGTGAATGCCACCAAAGATCAGCGAACTGATCCCCGTTGCCAGCCACCATGAGCGCTGGCCTTTCCCCGGTCCACCCAACCCCATTTCCAGACTCCGCAGCAGAAAACAGCGAAAGGTTCCTTCTTCAAACAGCGCGACCATCAGGAATCCGCAACCCCAAAGCATCCCCTGCTCGATCATTCCGCCAGCGGCCGCATTCCCGCCTCTGGAGATATTCGCCAGATGCAGCCCATGCATCGCCGCCAGCAGCGCGGAAAGCGCCAGAAAACCTGCCGCCATACCGCCGACCATCCGGCGCGGCCACCTGCGATCGGCCCAGAAGTACTCCCGGGGCGACTGGTGACAGACCAGCATGACCGCGACAAATCCGCCGATCATGCCCACAAAACTCACAAATTCAGAACGCATCAGCAGCTCGGCACTCATCGCGTGCGGCGCGGAAACATTGGACAGTGGCAGCGCGCGGAAACCGGGAATCAGCATCAGCCCGATCTCGGCCAGGGCCGCAAAAAGAATCATTCCGCACAGAAACAACACCACGCGCCAGATGACACGCAGTCCACCGCGGCCAAACAGAACTGCGTTCAGCAGCCGCGTTTCAAACGGCATCTCCGGCATCTCTGCCGGCGGCACAGGGCTTTCCGTCTGCGCGCTGACCGGCGCTGACCCGCGGGAATCCGGTTCCAGGATCATCCCTGCATCTTACCGCGCGGCGCGCGATGGCTCAATTGAAAAGATCCTTCATGCGGCTGATCATATTGCGTGACGTCGGTTTGTTTTCCACATCCATCGTCTCGCCCAGTTGCCTGACCAGTTCACGCTGCGCGCGAGAAAGCTTCTTTGGCGTCTGCACCATCACCTGCACCACGATGTCGCCACGTCCATGTTCGTTCAAATGCGGCACGCCTTCATTGCGCAGCCGAATCTCGCGACCGCTTTGCGTGCCTTCGGGAATGCGCACCGTCAGTGGTCCTTCCAGCCCGGGAATCTCGATCTCCGCGCCGAGCGCAGCCTGCGGAAACGAGATGGGCACCACGCAATGCAGGTCGTTCCCATCGCGTTCAAAGAAATCATGCGGCTTCACCGTCAACACAATGTACAGATCGCCGCGCGGCCCGCCAAATCTGCCCGCGTTGCCCTCGCCGGCGCGTTCCGGGCCGCTGCGTCTGCTGGTGATCGGCGCGCCGGGCTTCGCCGCCCCCGGTGTGGAGTGCGTGCACGCACCGTGGTCGGAGGCCGAGGAAGCGGCGCTGGTCGCACGCGCCCATGTCGGCGTGATGCCACT
>JAJXUS010000342.1 GCA_021782675.1 Acidobacteriota bacterium | reverse complement strand
AAGTCTTCGAGAAACTCCTGGGGCCGAACAGCGAGGTGAAGGTACTGGTCGACCCTCGAATGACAGGCTAAACGATAGGCACCTGCACGACAGGATTGCGGCGCTCGACGACGTTTTCGAGCCGGGTCCGGATACCGTTTTCGAGCGCCTCGCTCCCGGCCGGGATGATGTAGAGATGCTTGCTGCTCACGGCCTGAAGCGCCGGGAGGATTGCCTAATCAGCGCCGCTTGCCATCCATCCGTGCATATGCAGCCAGTTCTGCAGTAGCACCGGCCACATGCGTAACTCGGGGTTGTTCTGCGCCAGCCCGGAGCCATGATGGCCGCGTTCAAACAGGTGCATTTCGGCAGGCACCCCGGCCTGCAGCAGCGCCTGATAGAACAACAAGCTATTTTGCACGGGTACCGTCGAGTCGTTCGTAGTGCTGAAGAGAAACGTGGGCGGCGTTTCGGGCGTCACCTGTGTCTCGTTGGACAGTTCCTTCTGCAGCATCGGATTCGGCTGCTCTCCCAGCAGGTTGTGCAGCGATCCATTGTGCGTGATGCCATTCTCCATGCTGATGACCGGATAGGCGAGCACCATAAAATCCGGTCGGCTGCTGATCCGCTCTATCGGGTCAGCGGCCTTCGGATTTCCTTTGTCAAAATGCGTACCCGCTGTCGAGGCTAAATGACCGCCTGCGGAAAAGCCCCAGATGCCGATGTGCGCGGGGTCAATGCCTTCCTGACTGGCTGCCGCGCGGACGGTGCGAATGGCCCGCTGTGCATCCAGGAGGGGAATGGGGAAGTGATTGGCCGGCCCATAGCGATACTGCAGCACAAAGGCAGCCACGCCCCGCGCATTCAGCCAATGGGCCACATCGGTGCCTTCTTTGTCCAGGGCGAGCATCTGGTATCCGCCACCCGGGCAGAGGATGATTCCTGTATGCGTAGGGTTTTGCGTCGGCAGATACGTTGTCAGCGTGGGGATATCGTGAGCGTTGGCCGCGGTCGTTCCCGGCGCGCCGTTGGGCCACAAGGGAACCGGCTGCGGCGATGCGGCGGTGCTGGATGAATCCGCGGGGGACCTCGCTACGGGGCCAGATACCATTGCCTGCGCCAGCAGCGGGAGCGCGCAAAAGACTCCCGCTGCAAGCACAGACGTTCTGAAGGTTCGAAATCGGAGGCCCTTCACTGCGCCGTCTTCTCCGAAAGAACCGCTACGCCATAGTGGCCAAGCTGCACCTGATGCACCGTGCCGCCGTGCAGCAGATCCGTCATGGTTGCGGGCAAAGTGACGGTCTCTTCCGCTGGCGTAAAGTTGGTCAGCACGTAGATCGCGCGGTTGGCCGCGTAGCGCGCATTCACGTCCACGCCATCCGGCACTGGCCCAAAGGCCGGCGTGACGCCGCTGGTCTTTGTCATCCACTCCGCCAGGCGGTGCATTCCGGCGTCATCCATCCATACGCCCACATACGTGATGCTGCCTTTGCCCACCTGACGGGTGATGATCGCCGGCTTGCCATCGAGCCAGCCATTGCTCTTGCCGTAGGTCTCCAGCACCTTTGTCTCCGGGGAGCTGACCTGCAGCATCTCCGCCCACATCTTGCTTGTGTTCGCGCCAAACTGTCCGTCGACAGGGACTGGGTTCTCGAGCGCGTAATACTGCTCCACGCGGCCGCCGAGCAGCGCCTTCAATGGTCCCGGCTGCCGTTCCGGCTGCAGCGCGTTGTCGTTGTCCTTCATGCCAGCCCGCTGCCCCAGAACAAGATGGCCGCCATTCTTCACGTAAGCAATGAGGTTTTTAGCGGCCGCTTCAGACAGAACGTTCAGGCCCGGCGCTACCACCAGTTTGTAGCTGGAGAGCGATACGGTGGGCTGTACGATATCCACCGACTGCGCAATCTGCTTCAGCGGTTTGTAGTAGCTCAGCAGCTCGGCAATCGGATCATAGTTCTTGTTGTGGCGCTGCCAGTTGATTGCCCAGAAGCTGTCGTAGGTGTGCAGAATCGCGACCTGTGACTTTGGCTGAGTTCCGGCAATGGCCGTGCCGGTCCGGGCGAATTCGCGGCCGACCTGCTGGACTTCGTAGTAGACGGGCGTGGGCGTGCCGTCGGCTCCGATCAGCGTGCCGTGGTACTCCTCCTGGCCGTTCATGGCGCTGCGCCACTGCCAATAGCTAACGGCGTCCGCGCCGTGGCCGACATTTTCCCAGGCCATGGCACGGACTTCACCCTTATCCAGATCGTTATTGATTCCGGCCCAGTTTACGTGACCGGGCTGCGTCTCCATGATCCAGAAATTCTTCCGCTTAAAGCCGCGCGTCAGATCATCGGCGGAGCCGTTCTTATAGGGGTTCAGGTGGCCCTGGCCGACGTAGTCGTCCCAGGCGGCTATGTCGAGATCCTTGGCGACGATGTAGTGGTCGTAGCCGGAGAACCAGCCCATCATATTGGTCGTGATGAACTGCCGTTGGGTGGCGTAGGGGCGGATGGCGTCGAGCTGGTTCTTCTGATAGCTGGCCCAGGTATCACTCACGAAGCGCATCCAGCTCAGCTTCAGCCCAGGGTTGCCGCGTCCGACGCCGATGGGAATCTGATTCCAGTTGCTATAGGTCTGGCTCCAGTAGCTCGTGGTCCAGCGCGCGTTCAGGTTCTGGAGCGTGCCGTAGTGCTGCTTGAGCCATGCCTGAAAGTCTACCCGTGTCTGCGGGTCATAGGATACCTGGGAGTACTCGTTGTCAATCTGCCAGCCGATGACGTAGGGATTGTGGCCAAAGCGCTGCGCCAGGCGGCTGGCGATATCGTGCGCCAGCTCGCGGTACTTGGGATTATCCCAGTTGAACTGCTGGCGATTGCCATGCTGGGCCTTCTGGCCGTCGCGCATGGTGCGCAGCGTCTCGGGATATTTCTGTGTCAGCCATGCGGGCGGTGCGGCCGTGGGTGTGCCGATGACGGTGTAGATGCCGTGCTGGCCCGCTTCATTGATGGCGCGCTCCAGCCAGCCGAAGTGATAGTCGCCCTCCGCGGGTTCCATCGCGCTCCAGGCAAACTCTCCCACGCGCACAAAGCGGATGTGTGCCTTGTTCATCAGCGCGATGTCTGCCGGCCAGCGCGACTCCGGCCACTGCTCGGGATACCAGGCGGTGCCGAGCAGCAGAGGCGGCGGGCCCTGAGGGGCTTTACTGGCGGATTGCGCAGCGGCGGGCAGTGCAGGGACTGCCAGCGCACCGAGAACGACGAGAGAAGCGGCGCCGACGCGGCCGACCAATTGAAAAAATTTCACAAGCATCTCCGGGGTTGAAGTTCAGCGTGCCCATTGTATAGCGATGCTGCGTTGGAGACAGGAAGGCCCCAAGGGGAAAAGCGGATTCCCTGCGGGAATGACAGCAAGAAGAGCAAGTGCAGAAGCGGATTCCCTGCGGGAATGACAGCAAGAAGAGCAAGTGCAGAAGCGGATTCC
>JAJXUS010000341.1 GCA_021782675.1 Acidobacteriota bacterium | reverse complement strand
CAGCAACTGGTGCAGCAGCAGATCCTGCTGGACGAGGCGGAAAGACTGGGCATTTATGCCGACAGCAACGACGTGCGGCAGTATCTTGAGACGGGAGCGCCGGCCACAGTGTTGTTCCCGAACGGGAAATTTGTCGGCGATCAGCAGTATGCCGCGATCATTGCCAGCCGCTTCAACATCTCCGTTGAGGAGTTTGAGAAGAGCGTCCGGCAGGACATCATCGTTCGCCGCCTGGAGGCGCTGATAACGGCGGGTGTGACGGTGAGCGACCAGGAAGTGCGCGCTGCTTACCGCAAGAGCAATGTAAAAATCAAGTTTGACTATGCGGTGCTCTCAGCCGATGACCTGCAGAAGCAGATCAATCCGACAGATGCAGAACTGGAAGCATTCTTCAAGAAGAACGCCGCGCGGTATGCTCACGCGGTGCCGGAAGGGCGCACGATAACCTACTTTGCATTCAGTGCGGACCAGGTGCCGGGCGGAGTTCCTCAGCCGACGCAGCAGGATATTCAGCAGTACTACACGGCGCACCAGTCCGAGTACACGATGCCGGAGCAGGCGCGGGCGCGTCACATCCTGATCAAGGTAAATCCCGGCGCGGATGCGAAGACAGATGCGGCGGCGAAGGCGAAGGCCGAAAGCATTTTGAAGCAGATTCAGGGCGGCGCAAGCTTTGCCGAGTTGGCCAAGAAGTACTCAGACGACCCCGGCAGTAAGGACTCGGGCGGTGAACTCGGCTTCGCGCAGCGCGGGCGGATGGTGCCGGAGTTTGACCAGGCGATCTTTGCGCAGCCGATTGGCCAGTACGCGATTGTGAAGACGCAGTACGGTTACCACATTGTTCAGGTGGAAGAGCGACAGGCCGCACACACGCAGCCTCTGAGCGAAGTGGCGCCGACGATCCAGGCGACGCTGGTGCGCGAGAAGTCGGCTGCGGCGCAGGAGAACTATGCGCGGACGCTTACCTCAGAGGCAATCAAGAGCGGCCTGCAGAAGACGGCCGAGGCGCATCACCTGCAACTGGTGACGACGCCGCCGATCAATGAGCAAGGGGTGATCGCCGCGTTGCCGGACAGCTCGCAACTGCTGGCGAAGGCCTTCCAGTCCAAGCAGGGCGACCCGGCGCAGTATGCGACTACGGGCGAAGGCTATGCGGTGTTCCAGGTGACGGGAGTGTCGGCCGCCCATGCGCCGACGTTTGCGGACTGGAAGAGCCATGTGCTGGATGACTATCGGAGCGAGCAACTGCCGAGCTTGCTGGCGCAGAAGACCGCCGAGCTGGCGGCAAAGGCAAAAGCCGAAAACGACCTGGCGAAGGCTGCTAAAGAGATGGGCGCGCAAGTAAAGACTAGCGACGAGGTGAAGGAGGCCGACCAGGTGCCCGATATCGGCGCACTGGGCCAGGTAGCTCCGCAACTGTTTGATTTGGCGCCGGGCGCGATCAGCGGGCCGATCAACGCGGGTCGCACGGGCGTGGTGGCCAGGCTGGTGGACAAGCAGGAGCCGACGGCTGCGGAGATCCAGCAGAGCTTTGACCAGATGCGCGACCAGATGCTGGAGCAGCGCCGCAACGACGCCTTCCAGGTATTTGCCAGCGATGTGATCAACAGCTACAAGAAGCGCAAGCTGGTGCAGATCAACGCCAAGCCACAGTCGCCGATGATGCCCGGCCAGTAGGCAGGCATTTTTGTGAGCAGTTCAAGGCCCCGCGATCCATGGAGATTGCGGGGCTTTTTCAGGCTGGAAATGTCCGCCGGATCGCGATCGCTATCTGGCACAATTAGGACTACGGAGAAGAGGCTGAAATGCATTTTGAACGTTCCTCCGGGGTTTTGCTTCACATCAGCTCGCTGCCATCCTATGGCGGGATCGGCGACCTTGGGCAGGCAGCCCATGCGTTTTTGAGTTTTCTGGCGGCGGCCAAACAGCATGTGTGGCAGGTGCTTCCGCTGTCCCCCACGGGCTATGGCAACTCGCCGTATGCGTCATCCTCGGCATTTGCGGGCAATCCTTACCTGATCAGTCTGGAACTGCTGGTGGACTGGGGCTGGATTGCGGGGGAGCGGATTGCGGGGCTTGCGGGATGCGGCGGAAATGTGGATTTTGGCGAGATAGAGCGGCGCAAGCTGCCGTTGCTTGATGAGGCTGCGGGGAATTTTCTCGATCGCGGGCCCAAGGAGCCGCAGTTTGCCGAGCATTGGGCTGCGTTTGAGCAATTCTGCCGCGACGAGCACGGCTGGCTGGACGATTACGCGCTGTATGCGGTTCTGCGGAGGCGGTTCAATACAGGAGCGTGGACCGAGTGGCCGGAAGGCTTGATGCGGCGTACTCCGCAGGCGCTTGCTGAGGCGGCCGCAGAGCACGGCCGGGCAATTGCGCAGGAGCAGGTGTTGCAGTTTGCCTTTGCCGTGCAGTGGAGCCTGCTGCGCGAGGCCGCGGCGCAGAAGGGAATTCGCATTCTGGGCGATGTGGCCATTTTTGTGAATATGGACTCGGCGGATGTGTGGGTGCATCCGGCGATTTTTGATCTGGATGAGAATCTGAAGCCCGTGCGGGTTGCCGGAGTGCCACCGGATTACTTTTCACCGACGGGGCAGCGGTGGGGCAACCCGCTGTATCGCTGGGACGTGCTGGAGATGCGGGATTTTGACTGGTGGGTCGAGCGGATTCGACGGGCCTGCCATCTGTATGACATCGTGCGACTGGATCACTTCCGCGGTTTCGAGGCGTACTGGTCGATTTCCGCAAGCGAGGAGACGGCGGTGAACGGGGAGTGGGTAAAGGCTCCGGGTCTGGCGTTGTTCCGCGCGCTGGAGGCGGCGCTGGGTCCGCTGCCTCTGGTGGCTGAGGATCTGGGGGTGATTACGCCTGAGGTGGATGCCCTGCGGCTGAAACTGGGCATGCCGGGTATGAAGGTAATCCAGTTCGGCTTTGGCAACGCCTCGGCGCACATGCACCTGCCGCACCAGTTTGCACCGGCGACGCTGGCCTATACCGGCACGCACGACAACGACACTACGCAGGGATGGTGGAGCACGGCGGGGAAGGCGGAGCGCGCCGAGGTGGAGGCCTATGTGGGGCCGGTGCATGACAGGCCAGTGCGGCCCCTGCTGCGTGCGGTGCAGGCGAGCGCGGCGCAGATGGCGATGGCGCCAGCGCAGGACCTGCTGGAGCTTGGGTCAGAGGCGCGCATGAACACGCCGGCGGTATCGGCGGGTAACTGGAGTTGGCGTGCGCCGGAGGGCTGCTGGTCGCCGGAACTGGCAGCGGAACTGGCTTCGCTCGCGAAGGTGACGGACCGGGACAACGATCCTTTTGGCCTTGCGCCAGTCATTACGGAAGAGTCGAACAACAGCCAGTGAAGCGTCGCCGGGACGTGGTGGAACACAGGCGACTGCGGGCGAAGCGACCGACTGGCACGATTTAATTCCGCACAGCGAGCA
>JAJXUS010000340.1 GCA_021782675.1 Acidobacteriota bacterium | reverse complement strand
AGAAGCGGCCTTGTTATACGCTCCACGCAGCTTGAAGCTGCCGATCGGCTGGAGGGATTCTGCCTTGAGAGCGATGGCGCCGACGCCGGGAAATTCTGCACGGACCAGCGGCGTGCATATCGCCGCACCGGCAATGCGTTTGCGGGCCTCCAGGATCTCTGCCAGCGAGACCAGGCCATCGGTCGGCGCCTGCGACACATTGGGATTGCGGACGACATGCGGCATGTTGAGATCTGGTCGTCCTTGATGAAGGCTAGATTTCCAGGATGACTGGAAGAATCATCGGCCGCCTGCTGGTGTTCTTCTGAATATAGCGCTTCAAATCCTGCCGGATCTTTTCCTTGATGACGCCGTAGTCGGCCTTCTCTTCGGCGCTGGAGCCATCGAGCGTTGCCGAAACCACCTGCCGCGCGCCGTCGATCAGCGATTCCTCACCAGCCGCAAAGCCGCGCGTCACAATCTCCGGAATACTCTCGACGCGGCCCGTTCCCTGGTTGATGGCCAGAATCGGCAGCACAATGCCGCTCTCGCTCAGGTGACGGCGGTCGCGCATTACCAGATCCTCCACCACACCGGCGGTCGAACCCGCATCAATGCACACGCGGCCTACCGGAACCTTGCCGGCCTTGCGCGCGGAATTTTTCGTCAGCTCCAGTACATCGCCGTTCTCCAGCAGATGCACCTTCTCCACCACGCCCAGTTGCGTGGCCAGTTCGGCATGGAGCTTCAAGTGGCGGTAGTCCCCGTGGATGGGCACGAAGAAGCGCGGCTTCAGCAGGTGCAGAATCAGCCGCAGCTCGTCCTGGCTGGCATGGCCGCTCACGTGGATCAGGCCCGCCGTGCCGTCATCATAAATCACGTTGGCATCGCGCCGGTAGAGATGGTCGATCATCCGGTAGATGCTCTTTTCATTGCCCGGAATCACGCGCGAGCTGAGCACGACCGTGTCTCCGGCGTCGATCTTTACCTGCCGGTGATTATCGACCGCGGCGCGCGTCAGCGCGGACATCGGCTCACCCTGCGTCCCACTGATCAGCACGCAGACCTTCTCCGCCGGGAAATCCTTGAGCTGGCCCGGCGCGATCATCAGGTGGTCCGGCACGTCCAGGTAGTTATAGTCCTGCGCAATCTCAAAGGAGTTCTGCATGGACCGGCCGGTGATGCAGAGCTTGCGGCCATGCGCCGCCGCCAGTTCGCTGGCAATGCGGATGCGGTGAATCGACGAAGAAAAGCAACTGAAGAAGAGTCGCTGTTTGGTGCGCGCAAACACCTCATCCAGCGCAGGGCGCACCGCCCGCTCACTGGGCGTATGGCCACGCCGGTCCACGTTGGTGGAATCCTGCAGCAGCGCCAGCACCCCGCGCTTGCCATACTCGGCAAAGGCGTGCAGATCGAACGGCCGGCCATCGGGCGGCGTCAGATCGATCTTGAAGTCGCCGGAGTGAATCACCAGACCGGCCGGCGTTTCGATGGCCAGCGCTACGCAGTCCACCAGGCTGTGCGTGACGCGCACTGGCGTGATGCGGAAGATGCCGAGAGAGAATGTCTCGCCGGGCACCATTTCGATCAGCTCGGTCTCTTCCAGCAGCCGGTGCTCTTCCAGCTTGCCTTCCACGTAGGCCAGCGTGAACTCTGTGCCGTAGACCGGAACCTGCAGCTCCGACAAAATCCACGGCAGCCCGCCGATGTGGTCCTCATGGCCGTGCGTCAGCACGATGCCGCGCACCATCTTGCGGTGCTCCAGCAGGTAGGTGATGTCGGGGACGACGACGTCAATCCCGAGCAGTTCCTCGTCTGGGAACATCAGGCCGGCATCGATGACCATAATGTCATCCTGCCAGCGCAGGGCGAGACAGTTTTTTCCGAATTCGCCCAGGCCTCCGAGCGGAACAATCTGCAACGTGCTGTCATTCATACGAAACTCGATGCTAGCACGGATAGCTGGGCCGGACCCTCGCGCGGGGACAGCCAGCAGCGCTTGAGGGAATTCCATTGGCCGCGGCCAAATCGTATTGGCCCGGTTGCGCCAGGCAAGGTAGCATCGTTTCGAATCCGGTTCAGGGCCGTGCTGGGAGTGGCATGCAACGATTCAGAATTCTTGTGATTAGCGCAGTTCTTCTGGTTGCCTGCTTCCTGCAGGCGCAGCCGCCTGTCCGGCAGGTCGTGCTGGGCAACTCGACCGTGCCGCTGGACGGACTGTGGAAGTTCCACATTGGCGACAACATGGCGTGGGCGCAGCCGGGCTTTGACGACTCCGCCTGGGGCACGATGGACCTGACGCCGCAGAACGGTTTCTACAATCCCGCTTCCGGCAACAGCGGCTTCGTTCCCGGCTGGACGGCGCGGGGCTACAAGGGCTACTCTGGCTATGCCTGGTATCGGCTGCGCGTGAATATCGAAAACAATCAAACCGCGCTGGCGCTGAAGATGCCATACCTGTTTGACGATGCCTACCAGGTCTATGCGAACGGCCATCTCCTCGGCGAGTTTGGCCAGTTCTCTGCGCATGGTGTCACGGCGTACGGCGATGAGCCGCGCATCTTTGCCGTACCGGCGGCAGATCTCAGCGGGCCGACCACCCTGGCCATCCGCGTCTGGATGTCGCCCGCAACCCCAGTGCAGGGTCCGGATGCTGCTGGCGGCCTGCATGGGCCCCCGGTACTGGGCCGCGCCGCGTCCATTGTCAGACTCCTCCAATTGGACTGGGATGCGATCGACCGGTCGCTGTACGGCTACTTTCTGGTCGCGTTGGCGCTGCTGCTGGCGCTGCTGGTGGCCGGCTGTTTTTCCGTGCTGGATGCTGCGGAGCCGGCCTATCGATGGCTTACCGTTGCGACAGCCGGGCTGTTGTTATGGCTGCTCACCATCTTTTGTGCCCAGTACACAACCTGGATGAGTTCAACGCTGTCGGCTCTTCTGGGAGGAGCCCTCCTCGGCCCGATTTCCACGGGATCATGGGTGCTCTTCTGGGCTTATTGGTTCCGGATGCCTCGCATGGGCCGTATCCATGCCATTGTATGGACCGTGGTGGCCCTGTCCGGCCTGAGTTCTGCCATGGTGTTTGCGCCCCTCTATGGAACAGTGGTTCCCGTCGGGGCCGTTGTCTGGCTGCTGCCGCTTACCGATGCGCTGACGGCCTTGCTGGGCGTGCTGGTGCTGGCGGTCGCGGTGTACGGCATCCGCCAGGACCGGAGGGAAGGATGGATCGCGCTGCCCGCGGCCCTGCTGATGGCGTTCTGGCAGTATTGGCATTTTGTGGGTGATTTTCTTCACTTCCGTCCATATTTTTTCCTTTTCGGCGTTTTCATCAATGTGGGTCAGGTCGCCACTCTGCTGTCTCTATCGGCTGTCATGGTGCTGCTGCTGCGGCGGTTTTTGCTGGGCCAGCGGGAGCGCGAGCAGTGGCGGCTGGAGATTGAGCAGGCAAAACAGGTGCAGCAGATGCT
>JAJXUS010000339.1 GCA_021782675.1 Acidobacteriota bacterium | reverse complement strand
GCGGGCGGTGGCGGGCATTGTGCCGAGCCCGTTCTGCGGCTATGTGCAGAACACCACGAGTACGGGAACTTCTATGGTGGTGAAAGGCGGTGGCGGTAGCGGTAACACCATCGAGTCGCCCGGATGCGGTTGGCACGTGAACTCATCGAGCCCAAACGCCCTTTGCGATCAGGGTCAATCCACCATCGACGCCACGGGTGTCACCCTTGTGGGAGGTCAGAGCACGAAGGGAGGTTGCAATGTGGTGTCAGGGTACCCGAATGCGCCCGTCAGCCCTGGAGGGAGTGTGATTGACGACCCGTACAAGAATTTCATCGGGCCTACATCGGCATCTTCCATCCCGCCGTGCACAATGGACAACTCAACCACATCCATTGGCAGTACCAGTGGGTACGCGGCGCCGGGTGCAGGCAATGCTGTCTGCTTTTCAAATGCGATCAACCTGGGCGACAAGAATGGAACGCTCAAATTGGGCTCGGGCACGTACGTTTTTCTGAATGGCGTGACGATGACGGGAAATGTAGCGGTCACGAACGGCACGATTGACGTGGAACAGGGACAGTGGACCCAGGGTAACTATGCGCTAAGCCTTACGGCGCCGACTGCGGGAATCTACAACAGCCTGGCATTCATGATGCCTTCGACCAACACGCAATCGACCTGCGGCCAAAGCATCAGTAGCATGGGATTTACGGGTCAGAGCGGTAGCCCCTGTTTGCAGCTTCAGTTTGGCAGTGGTTCCGGAACCCTGGACGGAGTGATCTACGCGCCGACGGCGACGGTGTGGATGCAGGACAGTGGCGGCGGCACGCAGGCTACGGGGATTGTTGCGTGGAACCTGTTTGTCAACAGTCAGCTGGACATCACAAGCTACAACGCACTGCATCCGAGCACGACACCGCTGAAGACCATTGAGATGGTGGAGTAAGAGGAGAACTGGCATGACCTTCAAGAACCTATTTATGCGTTACAGGAGTCGTCGGCGTTTGCACGAGGAGGCGGGCCAGGCGCTGGTGGAGACGGCTGCCTCCGCTGCGTTTATGATCCTGATCATGTTGGGAGCACTGGAACTGGGGCGAGGGGCGTACGCGTCCATCGAGTTGGCCAATGCGGCGCGCGCGGCGGCGCAGATTGCCTGCATGAAGGGGGGGCAGTTCACGGTGATCGGCACGCAGCTAAAGCCCAACAATACTCTCATGACGAAGGCTGCTGCTGCTGATGCGGCCCAGGTCTCCAGCGTGAGCCTGAACCCCAATAATAATTTGATCGCGAGCGCAACCCTGTCGTGCGTGTGTGCCAACGGGGGCAGTGCAAACTGTCAGACCACGGATTGCGCCAACTCATTCCAACTGATTACGGTGAATGTGACCACGAGCGCCCAGTTTAACCCCGTTATTCATATCCCGGGGCTCCTTGGGACCTTCACGCTGTATGGACACTCATCCCAGCAGGTCTTGCCGGAATGATGGAGAGGATGGCAAATATGTGGCGCAGGAGGCGGTGGCGCGTCCAGCCAATGCACGGACATGCGCGGGGCCTCCAGCGGCAGGATGGCGCGGCGCTGGTGGAGACGGCGCTTGCAATGGCTGTTTATCTTGTGTTGCTGTTTGGCATGATTGCGTTCTGCTACGCGCTCTATGCCTATAACTTTGTTTCCAACGCGGCGCGCCTGGCCACGCGGTATGCCGTTGTGCGCGGATCCGATTCGTGTGTCATCGCCCCGGCCTTTCCTGATTGCGACATGCCGAACACCACTCCGGCCAGCGCTCTGCAGACCTATGTGCAGAACCTGGGCTATCCGGGGCTGAATTCGAATTATGTGACGGTGACTGCAACGTGGGTAAACCCGATCACGAGTTACGACAGTTTGACTGGCATTACATCTGTAACTGGGTGGAATACGACTTGCATCCCCCCCACCTCGACCGATCTATATTGCAATAACCCGGGCGATGCTGTGAACGTAGTGGTGAACTATCAATTCCCGTTGAATATTCCGTTCTGGCAAAACACCACACTCAACCTCAGCAGCACATCGCAGATGGTGATTAACTGGTAAGTTTCTGCGCTGTGGCGGCGGAGCCGTGCTTTCCGCCATCGCTAGTGCAGGTCGCCGCAAACAGGGTGATTGACCGATACCCGCGCATAGGTTGAATTCGTAGAAGAGGCTTCCCTCAGGGGCTGAAGCCCAACTCATTTTGAGCCGTTTACGGCACGACTGAAGTCTTGCCCTTTCAAAACATAAGCGACCATCTCTGTGCAACCATCTGTGTGGCGGGCACCCCTGGTGTGGTGAATCTGAAGTTCGTTGCACATATCACAAAAGAGCAACTGCAGATCTTTCGACTCCGTTTGGCCTAAAAAGGCCAAACTACGCTCAAGATGACAGCTCAATTATGATGCGAATTTTAAACTCAGGACACTGGCACCGCCTGTCCTTTCCTGATTCCCACATATCGGTGCGGAGATTCACAAGCGGAAGCCTTCGCCCGAGGCCCTGAAACGGCCATACACTCGATGGTATGGCCAGCTTTCCTGATGTGACCCTCGATACGGGGCTCCCCGCGAATGTAGACGCCGAGAAGACGATTCTCGGCGCGATCCTGCTCGACAATACGGCGCACTCCGAGGCGGCGGAAAAGCTGGAGGCGGACGACTTTTCTCTGGACTCGCACCGGCGCATTTTTCTGCGCATGAGCGAGCTGATGAACGAGCAGCGCGCGGTGGATATTGTGACGCTGTCGCATGAGCTGGCGCGCTACAAGGAGATTGAGGCGGTGGGCGGGGTGGCGTATCTTGCGTCGCTCACGGAGGGCTTGCCGCTGCGGCCGGTGATTGACGAGTACATCCGGATCGTGAAGGACAAGAGCCTTCTGCGGCGGCTGATGATGATCTGCTCGTCGGCGATAGCGCGGGCGGCGGACCAGAGCGAGACGGCGCTGGAAGTGCTTGGCGCGGCGGAAGCGCAACTGATGGAGGTGAGCGATAAGGGGCTGACGGGCGGCTTCCAGAGCCTGGACCAGATTGTCGCGAATTCATTTGGCAGCATCGATAACCTCTACAAGCAGAGCCGCGAGGTGACGGGGCTGGCGACGGACTTTACGGAGCTTGACCGCTTGATGAGCGGGCTGCAGAAGGGCGAGCTGATTATTGTGGCGGCGCGGCCCTCGATGGGCAAGACGGCGTTTGCGATCAACATGGCGCAGAATGCGGCGGTGGGCCACGGGGCGATTGTAGCGGTGTTCAGCCTGGAAATGAGCAAGGAGTCGCTACTGCGCCGCATGCTGGCCTCGCAGGCGTGGGTGGATCAGCGGAAGCTTCAGACGGGCTTTATCCCGCGCGAAGACCAGGAGAAGCTGCAGAGGGCGCTGGAGCAGCTGATTGAGTCGCGGCTGTATATCGACGATACGGCGGGCATATCGCTGTCTGAGATGCGGGCGAAGGCGCGGCGGCTGAAGCAGAACAAC
>JAJXUS010000338.1 GCA_021782675.1 Acidobacteriota bacterium | reverse complement strand
AACTTCTTCACAAACGCGATGGTCGGCATCGCTGCCGCATCGCCCAGCGGGCAGAACGTCCGGCCCATCATGTTCTCGGCCAGGTAGCGCACATTGTCGATGTCGCGCATCTCGCCCGCGCCCGCATGCAGCCGCGTCAGCGTCTTCTTCAGCCAATCTGTACCTTCGCGGCAGGGGATACACCAGCCGCAGCTCTCATGCTGATAAAACGCGATCGTACGCAGGGCAAAGTCCACCATGCAGACCGTATCGTCCAGCACGACCACACCCCCGGAGCCGAGCATGCTGCCCGCCTTGCCGACCTGGTCGAAGTCCAGTCCGATGTCGAGATCGTCCGGCAGCAGCACCGGCGTGGACGAACCACCCGGCACCACGGCCTTCAACCGGCGTCCGTCGCGGATGCCCCCGGCCACCTCATAGATCAGCCGCTTCAGGTTGTACCCCATCGGCAGCTCATACACGCCGTTGCGCGCGGCATGGCCACTCACGCAGAACAGCCGCGTGCCGCCATTGCGTTCGGAGCCAATCTTTGCGTACTCCTCCGCACCGATGCGGAAGATGTGCGGCACCGTGGCAATGGTCTCTGCATTGTTGATGACCGTCGGGCCGCCGTACAGACCAACCACGGCAGGGAAGGGCGGCTTGATGCGCGGAACGCCGCGCTTGCCTTCAAGCGACTCCATGAGCGCCGACTCCTCGCCCACTTCATAGGCGCCCGCGCCGGTCTGTGACACCACTTCAAAGTCGAACTGGGAACCGAAGATGCCCTTGCCGAGAAATCCTTTGGCGTAGGCGTCAGCGATGGCCTTCTCCATAATCTTCAGCAGATACCGGTATTCGCCGCGCAGATAGATGAAGCCCATCTTCGCGCCAATGGCCAGCCCGGCGATGATGGTGCCCTCAATCACGGCGTGGGGATCATGTAGAAAGATCAGATGGTCTTTGCAGGTACCCGGCTCGCTCTCGTCGCCGTTCACCAGAACATACTTCGGCTTGGCGCTCTGCTTGGGCACGAACGACCACTTCATTCCCGTCGGGAAACCGGCGCCGCCACGCCCGCGCAGGTTGCTGGCCTTCATCTGGGCAATAATCCAGTCCGGCCCCTGCTCAATGGCCTTGCGGACGGACTGATACCCGCCGAGTTCGAGATAGCGGTCAATCTCCGCCGCGCCCTGGCCAAAGCGGCTGCTGACGATGCGGACTTCTTCAGGATGAGAGACAAGCGTAGGCATTATTCGTTGGCCTTTGCGCGGTAGCTTTCAAGCACCGCATCCATCGCTTCCGGCGTCAGATTGTCATGGAAGTCGTAGTTGACCTGCACCGCCGGCGCCCAGGAACAGGCGCCGATGCACTCCACCTCTTCCAGGCTGAACACCCCGTCCGGCGTTACCTGCTTGTGTCCAATGCCTAGCCGGCGCTCACAGTGCTCCAGCAGTTCGCGGCCGCCGCGCAGCATGCAGCTGATGTTGGTGCACACCTGCACGTTGAACTTGCCCGCAGGCTTTGTGCGCAGCATGGAGTAGTAGGAGAGGACGTTACGCACATCCAGTTCGGTGATGCCAATGCGCTGCGCAATCTCTGCAATCGCCGGGTCTGACAGATAGCCGATCTCATCCTGCGCGTAGAGCAGCATCGGGATCAGTGCCGAACGGCGAACCGGGTAGAGCGTCACCAGCTTGTCAAAGCGCGCCGCCAGTTCCGGGGAGAAAATGGTCGGCGCAAACGGTGCGGGAAGCGTCGTCGCGCTCATCGGCACACCCTGTCGAGAATCTGTTCCACCGCCATCTCCATGTCGCTGGGAGCCGTCGCCGCCTTGTCGAAAACCACCTCTCCGTCAACGGTGAAGTGAAGGGGAGTTCCGTCCCACTGCGCACAACCGGAGGCATCGGGCGGCAGGACGGTGCTGGTGTGGTGAGCAGTATGCAATTCCACGGAACCGTCGTCGCGAATCTGCGACTTCAGCAGAAGCTCCGGCTGCGCGATACCGCGCATCGCTGTGTGCGAGGCCAGCAGGGACGCAAAGGACGTCCAGTATTCCCGCGCCAGTTGCCCCTGCGCGATCTGCGTCTCCAGAGTGGCGCTCACCGGTCAATCTCTCCCAGAACAATGTCGATCGAGCCTACCGCCGCAACGACATCGGCGATCAGCCGGCCGACGCACATCTTCTCGATCGCCTGCAGCGTCGCAAAGGTTGGGTTCCGCATGTGCACCCGGTATGGCTTGGAGGTCCCGTCACTGACGGCAAAGTAGCCCATCTCGCCGCGCGAGGATTCAATGGCCTGGTAAACCTGGCCCGCTGGAACAGCAAAGCCTTCCGTCACAATCTTAAAGTGATGGATGAGCGATTCCATTTGCGTCTTCATCGCCTCCCGGTCGGGCAGCACCACCTTCGGCGCGTCCGCTTTGATGGGGCCACCTGGCATGCCATCCAACGCCTGCATGGCGATCTTGACGGACTCTCGCATCTCCTGCACGCGGAGCACATAGCGCGCCCACACATCGCAGTCCGTGGAGACGGGCACCTGAAACTGAAACTTCTCATAGCCGGAGTAGGGCATATCGCGGCGCAAGTCCCAGTCCACGCCGCTGGCGCGCAGCGGCGGGCCCGTCACGCCAAACGCGATGGCATCTTCGGCGCTCAACAGGCCGACACCTTTGGTGCGGTTGATGAAGATGCGGTTGCCCGTCAGCAGATTTTCGTACTCGTCGATCTTGGCTGGAAGGTCCTTCAGCAGCGCGCGAACGCGGGGCTCAAAGTCCAGCGGCGGCTCGAGAGCCAGACCTCCGATTCGGAAATATGACGTCATCATGCGCTGGCCGGCAATGTCGTCGAAGATGCGCAGAATCTCTTCGCGCTCGCGGAAGCAGTAGAGAAATACCGTCAGCGCGCCGATGTCCATGGCGTGCGTGCCCAGCCACACCAGGTGGGAGTTCAACCGCGTTAGCTCCGACAACAGGACGCGCATCCATTGCGCCTTCTCGGGAATCTCCAGCCCCAGCAGCTTTTCGACCGCCAGGCAGTAGCAGAGATTGTTGTGCATCGGGCTCAGGTAGTCGATGCGGTCGGTCAGCGGGACCACTTGCTGGTAGAACTTGGCTTCGCAGGTCTTTTCAATGCCGGTATGCAGAAAGCCGATGTCCGGCGCCACGCGAACGACGACTTCGCCGTCAATCTCCAGTACCAGACGCAGCACGCCATGCGTTGAGGGGTGCTGCGGGCCCATGTTCAGGATCATGGTGCGGTCCTGGTCGGCGTCAACAACGGTAGGAGCGGTCAGCAGTTCGGACATCAGCGGTAGCCCTCCACAGGGAAGTCCTTGCGCAGCGGATGGCCGTTATAGTCGTCCGGCATCATGATGCGGCGCAGGTTCGGGTGACCGCCAAATCGCACTCCAAAAAGATCGAAGACTTCGCGCTCGTAAAAATTTGCCGCCGGCCACACACCCGTAATGCTGTCGACGGAAGGGTCG
>JAJXUS010000337.1 GCA_021782675.1 Acidobacteriota bacterium | reverse complement strand
CCGGCCCATCGAGCTCGACCGGCAGCGCATGCGGCTGCCCCCGGGGCGTCTCGCGCAAATCAAGGACGGTCAGCAACCGGTCGAACTCCCCCAGATTTGAGCCGGTCGCATCCAGCTTCAGGGAGCTGCGGAGATCGGTCGGATGCAGGGTGAGTACTCCGGCAGCGTGCACCGTCGTCGCCGGTGTCTTCTCATCCGCGTTGGCAATCACCAACTGGTTGTGGTCGCCCAGGTAGTCCGCATGCGCCGCGCCCGCCACCGGCACCAGTCCGAGGGTTTGCTGCGGGACGCGCATCGTCAGGTTGCCGTGGACGTCCAGCCCATTGCCCTCACCCGTCCAGTGCGCCGTCACCTCGCCATACGCTGCCGTCGTAAAACCGATGTTCCAGTACCGGCGCGGCGCCACCGCTTTCAAGATCAGGGGCAGCGTAACGCCGTAGACGTGCGCATCCATCTCCCCGATTAATGGCTGATAGATCGCATGATGCGCCGCGGGCGGCAGCGGCCGGTGGTGCAGCCGGTCCAGCAAAGCGCGTGGACTCAGCAATCGTCTGTGCTTTGCCGGTTTTGAAGCGCGCAGCGCGGTGGAGGAAGCAGCCGAAACGACAGGCGCCGAAGGGCCGATGCAGTGCCGCAGCACCAGATTTCCTGTAATACGGCTACCATCCTCCAGCAGCGAGTTGACGCTGGTAAACGCGCAGGTATCGCTGTCGATCCGCACATCCGTCGTCAGATCGACATTGTTCAGCACCAGCCAGGGAGCATTCCATCCTCCGCGATGCATATTTACGTGGCCCTGCATCACAAACATCGATGCGCCGTCCTGCGGCTCGCCGGAGACTTGCAGCGCCAGATCGGCTGTCCCGCCGCTGAACTGGTCAACGCCCGTGATCGCGCCAATCTGCTTCGCATCGGCTGAGCCCTTCACAGTGAAGTGCCAGCGCGGCTGCGCGAAGTTTTTGAGTCCCCCGCGGATAGTCAACCGCGAAGCGCCAGTTGCGAAGTTCATGTCATCGATGAGGAGGGCATCGCGCGTCAGCGTGATATTGGCGTGAATCCTCGAATGGGCCTGGGCCGCTTTCTGGAGCCGGAAGACAAGATCCTGAGCATCGATCGAAGCGCGATAGGATGGGCCGTTGCGCGCATAGCGCATCGTTATCTGTAACGGACCGGACGCCATCTCCCAGGGAATTCTTCGATCGTTCCAGAGCACCAGCCCGTTGCTTACGCGGGTTGCGCCGACTCGGAGGGCCAGCAGCAACGCGGACGGCGAGCGGTTGCTGGCGGAAGAAGGCCGCGGCGCGTTCGTCGAGCCGTCGGGGTACACGATCAGGTGCACCTCCGGGCCCGAGGCTTCGAGGCTCGACAAGACGATGCGTGGCTCAAAGAACGATTGCAGCGCAGCGCGCAGGCGCAGATGATCCACATGAAAATACGGCGCCTCACCGGCACCCTCGTGCCCATGGATGGTCAGGTCATCGACCTGCATCGACAGGTGCCGCAGACTCCAGCGGAAAGACGCAATCTCAACGCGCCCGCCGACCGCGCGCTGCAGCGTGTCGACCAGCACGGTGCGCATGCGAGCCGCAAACTGCGGCGTGGAGGCATACCACGCGAGACCGCCCGCTACCAGAATGACAAGAATGATCGCAGTGAGCGCCGGATAGAGGAAAAGCCAGCGCAACCACGGTTGACGTGCCGGAGGCGGTGTCGCTGTTGTGCTCACTGCACCTCCCCCTGCACGACCACCTGCCGATAGGCGGGATCGAGAATCCGCACATGGTCTTCAGCCCGCAGTCCCTTCAGCCACTGATCCAGCATGGCGCTGATCTGCTGCTGCCGCAGAATTTCGCGAATGCGCGCCGCCACCTGCGCGAGTTGCGGAACCGCCGCGTGCCGCTGGATAAGTTGCGGCCGCAACACATCGTTAAAGTACTGCTGCACGGCCGAGGCAGGCACGCGCGCTGCAACGCTGAAGCGCAGATCGATAAACTTCAGAATTGCCAGTTGATCGCGGACCCGCGCCTCCACTTCCTGCTGCGTAAAGCCGTGGTCCGCGAGAAACCGCTGCCATCCCGCAGCGGTGCTGCATGGATAGTGCGCGCAGGCCGGGATGGAGCCTCGCATGGCGCTGACCGCTGCATCGACCTGCTGTTGCGTCGGCTCGGCAAAGCCCGGCTGCAGGCTGCGCTGTTCATCGATCAGCAGGCGGTCGATCAGCCGCTGCAACGCACGCTGTGGAGTGTTATCGGATGCTGGCTCCGCATTTGGCGCAAACGCAGCGAACCGCATCTCCTGCTCCACTTCACTGGCCATCACGGCCTGCTCGCCAACCACGGCCACCACGCGATCCAGTACCACCGGACCGGCGGACGCACTATCGTCAGCCACGGCTGCGCCGGCCGGCAGCAGCAGCAACAGCGCAGCCATGAGCCACAAACACGCCCGCCGCCTGCAAGAGGCGACGCCGTTCGCCGGGTTCCTCATTGCCTGCATCAAAACGCCTGCCCAATACTGAAGAAGAAGTTGAAGTGCCCGGAATTGCCGACATACGGCGGCTGCCCGTTGTAGTTCAGAATCGCGGGCAGGTATTGCGGGTCGGCGACCACCGGATACACCGTCGGGTTGATGTTGTAGCTGAAGTCCAGCCGGATGGGCCCGACAGGCGTTTTATAGCGCAGGCCCAACCCGACCGCCTGGGAGTCGTAGTTGAAGTTGCAGGTACCCTCCGGCCCCGCGAGGTTATAGCAGGTCTGCACCTTCGGCTGCGAATACCGCAGCAGCGCTGGAAACATGTCGCCCGCATACTGGTACACGTTTCCCAGGTCATGGAAAATCGCGAAGCCCAGGTTGTCGCCGATCAGCGGCAGCGGGACGGGCGGAATTCGCAGCTCCGTGCTGTTGACGAACGCGCCCTGGCCACCTACGGGAAAGCCGGTCTGCAGATCGCGCGGACCGGCGGCGTTGATTGAAAATCCGCGATGAGAGGTCGCGCCGCCCGCATAGAGCCGCTCCGGCAGCGGGATCAGGCTGTACGCCGATCCACCATAGGTCTCCTCCAGTCCGATGCGCGTGCTGCGCGCCAGCACCCAGTCATGGCGGTTGATCTTGAAGTAGTTCGACTGCTGCATGTCGATCCGGTTGAAGTTGGCCTGCGAGGCAAATCCTCTCCAGGCAAAAAACTGCTGTGCGGAAAAGTAGGACCCGGATGTCGCATTCAACGGATTGTTGCGCGTGTCGCGCACCCAGGTAATTCCGGGCCCGCTGACGCGGGTCGGCTGCGACAGCAGTGGAATCAGGTCGATGCTGACCTGCAGACTATTGGGATTGACGTACACATAGCGATAGGCCATCGAATAGATGAGCGTGTTTGCCTTGTTCGGCCGCTCCGTAAAGATCAACGACCCGCTGATGCTTGACGCCTGGTATGTAGTCACATCCTGGTTGCTGACGAAGCCGCCGGTAATGGCGAAG
>JAJXUS010000336.1 GCA_021782675.1 Acidobacteriota bacterium | reverse complement strand
ATACTGTGCGCATCCTCACCCGCTACATTCTCGGCGAAGTCCTCTCCCACGCTCTGCTGGGCCTGCTGCTTTTTACGTTCGTGCTGTTCATGCCCAACCTCGTTCAGATTCTCGAACTAGTGGTGCAGAACGGCGCGCCCATCAGCAGCATCTTTAAGCTGATCGCTTTCACGCTGCCGAACGCATGTATTGTCACCATTCCGATGGCGGTACTGGTGGGTGTGCTGCTGGGGCTGAGCCGGCTGGCCGCCGATAGTGAAGTGACCGCCATGCGCGCATCCGGTGTCGGCGTACTTCAGTTCGTCCGCATCGTCTCCATCGTCGGCCTTTCGGGCTGGATTCTCGGCCTCGTGATCTCCTTGTTTCTCGCTCCCAGGGCGACCCGCGCCATGCTCAATGTCGAAACCGCCCTGCGCGATGGACAGGCGTCGTTTTCGGTTCAGCCTCGCGTCTTTTATGAGGACTTCCGCAACTCCGTCCTGTATGTGCAGGACGTTCGCACCGGCCGTCACGCCGCGGTCTGGTCGAACGTTTTCCTGGCAGATTTAAGCGACCCGAAGACACCGCGCATCACGCTGGCGCAACAGGCGACCGTCGTCGCCAAAGGGCATGAGCTGACAATGCGGCTGCGCGACGGCGAGCAGCACGAGATGCAGGCGAACGATCCTGGCGCCTACAGTATTTCGACCTTCCGGCGCACGGACCTTCCCATCCAGATCAACGCAAGCGCCGATACCGTTCGCATCGGGCACAGCGACGTCCCCATCCTCGCCATGTCCAACGCGGAACTGCGCGGCAAAATCAACGGACCAGGCAGCCGCTGGTACGCGATTGAATTTCAGAAGCGGTTCGCCTACCCCACGGCCTGCCTGGTGTTGATGCTGATCGGCGTACCGCTGGGGCTTTCTTCGCGCCGGGGCGGAAAAAGCATGGGGTTTGTGCTCACCGTTCTGCTGGTTTTTGTCTACTATTTTCTCTCTTCCACGGGCATTACGCTGGCACGGCAGGGCAAGTTGCCGGTCTGGGCCGGCGTATGGGCCGCCAATGCCCTCTTCGCGCTGGCGGGACTGCTTCTGCTGCGCCAGATGATGCGCGGCGCGGTTCGCTTTTCAATGCCGCGCTGGCCGGCAAACCTACGGCTCAAGCATCGTGACCCCGCTGTGCTGGGCGCAGTACTGCCAACCGTCAGCCGGCGCAAACTGTATGAAGGCTTTCCGCTCATTCTGGACGACTACGTGCTGCGGACCTTCATCGGAAGTTTTCTTCTTGTGGAAGCGAGCTTCGTCCTGTTGTCACTCATCTTCTCTTTGTTTGAGCTGCTGGGCGATATTGTGCGCAACCACGCGCCGCTGGCGATGGTCGGCGACTATCTGCTGAACCTGGCGCCCAGCATGATCTACAGCATCACGCCGCTCAGTGTGCTGATTGCCGTGCTGGTTACCATCGGCGTCTTCAACCGCTCCAGTGAACTGACGGCGATGAAGGCCACCGGCACCAGCCTGTATCGCATCATCGTGCCGATTCTTCTGATCGCCTTCGGACTGTCATGCGTCATGTTCGGGTTCGACCAGTTTTATCTGCCGCAGGCCAACCGCGCGCAGGAGTCGCTGCGCAGCGAGATCAAAGGCAAGCCGCCGCGCACGTTTCTGCGCCCGGACCGTGAGTGGTTGTTCGGAGAAAGCCAACCCGGACAGCCGGAGCATCTCTTCTATTACGAATTCTTCGACTCCGCGAATGACCGGTTTGCGAATCTGACGGTGCTGGAGTTTGCGCCGCATAGCTTCACGCTGGCCCGCCGCATCTTCGCAGCGGATGTGGAGTGGAGTCCTCAGCAGCATCAATGGGTGTTCTATCGCGGGTGGCAGCGTACGTTTCAGGGCGGCGCCATCACGAGCTATTCCACATTTACGAGCCAGGTTTTTCCGGAGATTGTCGAACCGCCGAATTACTTCAAAAAAGAGGATCTGCAATCCTCCGAAATGACGCTGACGCAGCTCGCCCGATATATCCACGACCTGAGCGAAAGCGGGTTTGACACCGTACCCTTGCGCGTCCAGCTCAACAAGAAGATTGCCTATCCGCTGGTCACGCTGGTCATGGCCATTCTGGCAATTCCCTTCGCGCTGTCGGCCGGACGGCGTGGGTCGCTCACCGGCGTTGCCATCGCCATCGGCATCGCCATCGCGTACTGGGTGACGGCCGGGTTGTTTGAGGCGATGGGCAATGTAAGCACGCTGCCCGCAGCGCTGGCAGCCTGGTCGCCGGACCTTTTGTTTGGCCTGGTCGGCGGATATCTGCTGCTGCGTACGCCCACCTGATTCCAGCGCTGCTCCGTCCACTTCGGTAAAATCAGAAGAGACGCTCGCCTTCGCGTCGCGGTCTCCTGCTCATGTTCGAGAATATCCGTCCCCTGCTGCCTTACATGCGACGCTACAAGCGCGGCTTTGCGGCTGGCGGATTCTTCGCCGTCTGCAGCAACGCCATCTGGGTCCTGTTTCCGCAGGTTATCCGTCGCGCTGTGGACGACATGACGCACCACCTGAACTATCGCGACATTGTTTTTTACGCGCTGCTGCTGCTGGCGCTGGCGTTCTCTAAGGGCATCTTCCTGTTTCTCACGCGGTGGGTGCTGATCGGCATCTCTCGCGATATTGAGTACGACATCCGCAACGATCTCTTCCAGGTGCTGGAACGACAGTCGGCGTCTTATTTTCACGAGCACCGCACGGGCGATATCATGGCGCGCGCGACGAATGACCTGAACGCAGTCCGCATGCTGCTGGGGCCGGCCATCATGTACAGCCTGAACACCCTGCTGTTCACGCTGGGCGCGCTGTTCTTTATGATGCGGATCAGCCCGTGGCTCACGTTGCTGGCCTTTGCGCCGTTGCCGGCCGCAAGCATTCTAGTGCAGTATTTTGGCCGTCGCATCCATGAGCGCTTTGAGCGCATCCAGGCGATGTACTCCGACATCTCTGCCCGCGTGCAGGAAAATGTCGCCTCTGTCCGCCTCGTGCGCGCCTTTGCGCAGGAGGATGCGGAGATTCGATATTTTGAAAGCGCAAATACGGAGTACATCCGCCGCGCGCTGCGGCTGGTACGGCTGATGGGCATGCTGTGGCCCACGCTGGAGTTTATGCTGGGCCTGTCGCTGGTGGTGGTGCTGGGCGTTGGCGGCCATGAGGTGGTTTCGCACCGCATCTCGGTTGGGGCCTTTGTCGCCTTCACCACGTATATGGTGATGCTCACGTTCCCCATCATCGCCCTGGGATGGGTCGTCAATCTGGTGCAGCGCGGAACGGCGTCGGTTCGCCGCATTCACGAGATCCTAATCGCGAAGCCGGCCATTGCAGACTCGCCCGCAGTGGCGGCTGCGGTCTCGGTCGCTCCAATCGATGGGAACGTAGAGTTTCGCCACCTGTCATTTTCCTACAGTGACGATGCGCCCGCGGTGCTGCATGACATTTCGATGACCTTACCAGCG
>JAJXUS010000335.1 GCA_021782675.1 Acidobacteriota bacterium | reverse complement strand
CCTTCGATACGCAGGCCAAGCTGTTGCGTGTGTTGCAGGACCGCAAATTTATGCTGGTGGGCGGCGTGCAGGAGGTGCAGGTGGACGTGCGCATTGTGGCCGCCACAAATACTGACCTGCGCCAGGCCGTGCGGGAGGGAAAATTCCGCGAGGATCTCTACTACCGCCTGAACGTCATCACGATTGATCTGCCGCCGCTGCGCAGTCGCAGGGAGGACATCCCGCTGCTGGCGGCCCACTGCCTGCGGCGCTTCTGCGAAGAGAATGGGATGCCGCAGAAGTCCATCGCACCAGACGCGATGCGCCTGCTGCTGGATTACGCTTGGCCGGGCAATGTGCGCGAACTCGAAAACGTCATCGAACGCTGCGTGGTGTTATCCACTGGCGATGTCATCCCGAAGGACCTGCTGCCGGATCACCTGACCGGGCGTAACTACGCCGCCAGCCTGATGGAACACAGCGCCGATGCCTCGCTGTTCGAAATTATGGAAGAGGTGGAGCGCCGCGTGATCACCGATCAGCTGGAAAGCTGCAATTGGAATCAGACCGAGGCAGCCGAGTCCTTCCGGATTCCACTTTCCACGCTCAACCAGAAGATCAAGCGTCTCAATATCGAAATCCGGAAGAAGACGCGGGAATAAGCCGCAGCGAACTTCCGGTTATACCTTCGCCAGTGCCTGCTCCAGATCGGCGAGGATGTCTTGCACGTCCTCAATGCCGACCGAGATCCGCACCAGCCCGTCGGTGATGCCGAGCTTGCGCCGGCCCTCAACCCCGATCGCCGCATGCGTCATGGTCGCGGGATGCGAGATAAGCGTCTCCACGCCGCCCAGCGACTCTGCCAGCGCGCACAGCGTGACCGACTTCAATAGGCGATTGGCAGCATCCTGCGAGCCCAGATCGAAGCTGATCATGGAGCCAAAGCCTGTCATCTGTTTGCAGGCGAGCGCATGCTGCGGATGGTCCGCCAGGCCGGGATAGAAGACCTTCTGCACCTTCTTCTGCCGGCTCAGCCAGGTGGCGACGGCGCGCCCGTTTTCATCATGCTGGCGCATGCGGACGGGCAGCGTCTTTACGCCACGCAGCAGCAGCCAGCACTCGAACGGTGACAGAATTCCGCCCGTACACTTCTGCACAAACGCAAAGGTCTCGGCGTGCTCCGGCCGCGTCCCGATCAGCACACCGCCCAGGCCGTCGGAGTGGCCGTTCAGGAACTTCGTCGTCGAATGCATCACGATGTCCGCCCCGAGCGCGATGGGCTGCTGAAAGTACGGCGACATAAACGTGTTGTCGACGCTGAGGTCCACCTTGTGCGCGTGGCAGATGTCAGCCACGGCGCGGATGTCGGTCAGCCCCATCATGGGATTGGTCGGCGTCTCAATATGCACCAGCTTCGTCTGCGGCCGCAGCGCGCGCGCTACGTTTTCCGCAACCGAGGTGTCGACGTAGGTGAATTCCAACCCGTAGTTGACCAGCACCTGATTAAACAGCCGCGTTGTGCCGCCATACATGTTGTCACTGCAGACAATATGATCGCCCGTTTTCATCATGGTGCAGAGCGCGGTGATGGCCGCCATGCCGCTGCCGAAGACGTGGCCGGAAGTACCGCCCTCGAGCGCCGCCAGGTTCTGCTCCAGCGCTGTCCGCGTGGGGTTCGACACCCGCGAGTATTCGTAGCCCTTGTGATGGCCAATCTCTTCCTGCACATACGTGGAGCTGGCGTAGATCGGCACATTGACCGCGCCTGTGAGCGGGTCCGGTGATTGACCGGCATGAATGGCGCGTGTAGCAAAACCTGGTTTTGAATGCGACACAGAGATTTCCTTTCTGCACTGCTGGACGTGGAGCGACCCGCTTACAGGCCGCCGTCGAATATCTTTTTGGAGAGATACCGCTCGGCCGAATCAGGAATGATCGTTACGACACGCTGGTCAGCGGGCATAGTGGCTGCGAGCTGCATTGCCGCAAACACGTTCGCGCCAGCGCTTGAACCACCCAGAATGCCCTCTTCGCGTGCCAGGCGCTGCACGGTCGCAAACGCATCCTTATCGGTCACCCGCACAATGGCATCGCACACGGACCGGTCAAAGGTCTCCGGTACAAAGCTGACGCCGATGCCTTCCACCTTATGCTTGCCGGGGGAGCCACCCTGCAGCACCGATCCTTCGGTCTCCACCGCCACTGTATGGACGTGGCCCAACTCCTGCTTCAGCCGCCTGGCGATACCGGAGAATGTTCCACCCGTTCCCACCCCGGCGACAAAACCGTTGATGCGGCCCTCCATCTGGTCGAGAATCTCCTGCGCCGTGGTGCGGGCGTGGAACTCAGGATTTGCGGCGTTATCGAACTGCCGCGCCATCCAGCCCCCGGGGGTCGAGCGCGCCAGATCCAGCGCCCGGCGAATTGCGCCCTGCATCCCCTCATCCTCTGGAGTGCGCTCGACCGTAGCACCAAAACCGCGCATCAGCATGCACTTCTCTTCCGCAAAGCCCTCCGGCACAAACAGCACCACCCGGTAGCCGCGCCGCACACCGATAAACGCAAGGCCTACGCCAGTGTTTCCCGCCGTCGCCTCCACCACCGTGCCGCCGGGCTGCAGCACGCCCCGCTTCTCGGCATCCAGAATCATCCCCAGCGCAGCACGGTCCTTAATGCTGCCGCCGGGATTCAGGAACTCGAGCTTGGCGTAGATCGACGCGCCACCCGCAGGCGACATGCGGCTGAGGTGGACCATCGGGGTGTTCCCGACGAGCTGCATCGTATCAGCGGCTGGTGGACGCAACGATTGCCGCACGGAGTCAAGATTTTGCTGGGTCGAAGTCATAGAGAGCCACACCGAACGGTCAAGTGTAGCAGGCAGACGCGGGGTGCGGCAGCCCAGGCGGGCCGCGTCAGAGTCGAGAAAACAGCCGTCTGCCCTGATTGCCACAGGCCGGACGCCAGAGGTTCTTCCGGCCGCGCCTGCAATAGCAAACGCCCGCACGGGCCATGCAACGGGTCAATCGCAAGGGCTTTCGGCGGGCGTGTGTCTGCTTGGGATTAAAGCTACTGTGTCTTGCTCTGCAGCACGATCTCGGAGCTTCCCATGGCCACATCTGTGGCGCTCACGGGCACAGCGGTCGCCGGGGACGCCAGCGAAGCGGACTGGGGCTCTTTATACAACTCAGACCACCAGGCCAGAATCTCGACCTCGGCATGGTGGGTGACGTCCTTCGACCCGGTCGGGAAGAAGGCGCCGAACGCGACATAGTCGGCCCCGTCCTCGCCGGCCTGCATGGCCAGATGCCGGCTGTCATGGCAGGTCACGCCAAGGGTCCGGTCGGGACCGAGCAGGGTGCGCGCCGCCCGGGCCGCCATGTCGGCCTGGCCGACATGGGCGCCGTCGCAGCCGGTCTGAACCGCGAGATCCGGCCGGTCATTGAGCAGAAAGGCAACGGCGCGCGCCTGCGCCACCGGCCGCAGCGCGTCGATGGCACGGCAGATCGCTG
>JAJXUS010000334.1 GCA_021782675.1 Acidobacteriota bacterium | reverse complement strand
CAACGCCGCCGCGGCGAGGACGGGCGGCGGCGGCAGTTCGCTGGTGCGGCCCATGCACGCCATTGCTCCGCTCGATGGCATTCGCGAGCGCGCGGGAAGCGCCGTGAAGGTGGGCTATGCGCTGGGCGTTGGCATGGAGGGCGAAGACCCCGCGCAGGATACTCCCGAAGCGCGCGCTCAGGCTCTGCAACAGGCAGTTGACGCGGCCGCGCATGCCGACGTCGCAGTGGTCGTCGTGGGCCGCTACTCCAAGCTGGAGTCGGAAGGACACGACGTGGCAACGATGGACCTGCCCGCCGGGCAGGACGAGCTGATCGAAGCCGTCGAGAAGGCCAATCCGCACACTATTGTCGTGATCAACACTGGCGACCCGGTCACGATGACGAAGTGGATCGACACAACGCCCGCGCTCGTGGACATGTGGTACGGCGGACAGGAGGGCGGCCACGCACTGGCTTCCATTCTCTTTGGCGATGCCAACCCCTCCGGCAAGCTGCCTGTCTCATTGCCGAAGCGTTATGAGGACTCGCCCGCAGCCGCAAATTATCCGGGAACCAACCTGGTGGTGAACTACGCGGAGGGAATCTACGTGGGTTATCGCTACTACGACACAAAGAGCGTCGAGCCCCAGTTTCCCTTCGGCTATGGGCTCAGTTACACCGCCTTTGCCTATCGCGATCTGAAAGTCACGCCGGACAAGGTCGCGGGAGACGAGCCGGTGACGGTGAGCCTTAAAGTAAAGAACACCGGCTCACGCGCCGGCGCTGAGGTTGTCCAGCTCTATGTGCACGACGGTCACTCCAAAATCGACAGACCTGTGCATGAGCTGAAAGGATTCCAGCGCGTCGATCTGCAGCCGGGCGAGACAAAGACCGTTCATCTCACACTGGACCGGGCAGCACTCTCCTACTGGAGTCCCGAGACAAAGCAATGGACTGCAGACCCAGGTACGTTTGAGATTCAGGTGGGCGCATCTTCACGGGACATCCGCTTGCACACGCAGCTCGTGCTGACAAAGTGAGCCGACGCGACCGTTATTTCGGGGGCTCGTAGGGCTCCACGCTCAGCATGTTTGAGAGGATATCGCGCTCTTCCGGGCTGAAGGCATGCTGGTAACGATCAGAGTTCAACACGGTCTGCCGCTGATCGGGCGGAACACCGCGCAGATCGCGGAAAGCGTTACCCATCATTGCCTGACGATCCGCCGGCAGCGTGTTCCAGCGGCGCGCAGCATTGCTCACCTGCGAGCGCTGCTGCGGAGACATACGCTCCAGGTTTTCCGCGCGGGCCAGGCGGCGGTCGCGCTGCGCCGCAGGCATCTGGTCCACCTGGTGCAGCTGCTGCACCAGCCGCTGCTGCGTAGCCTGGGGAAGCCGGTTGAAGCTCGGGTCATTGCGCAGCATCTGCTCCTGCTGCTGCACCGGCACGCCACGGTGCTGGTTGAGCCATGAACCAAGATGTCCCGGCGGCGAATAACCGGGTGCCGCGTTGCCGGAATAACCCGGCTGTGCGTAACCCTGTCCCCGGTATTGCATCCCCTGCGCTCCGGGTCCGCCTGCATTCGGCTGGGTCATCGGCGTCTGCCGCTGTGCCGGGCTGCCCATCGCGCCCAGGTTGTAGCCGGAGTACTGCGAAGCATTGCGGCGATCGTTCAGCGGTCCGGCTTGCTGCACCCGCCCATTCTGCGGTCTCTGCGCCGCATACCCCGGCCGCGGCGCCGGCGGGCGCTGTGCCGGACGCGCGGCTTGACGCGGCGCTTGACGCGGCGCGGAATGTTGCCCTCTCGCCCAGGCCCCCGGCAGACACAATGCCAGCAACGCCGCAGCAATAGCTGACCGGCAGAGCCATCTCGCTCTTGTGTCCACCGACTTCATGCCTTTCAATCCCCTGCCGTTCCCCTCTTCACAGGAACGGCTCACGCTCAATTCTCGTTGTTCGAAATTGACTCGAGCTGATCGAGAATCTGCGCATTGCTATCCAACAACTGCAAGTCATGCACCACCGCCGCCTGTCCCCCTTTGGGCGGAGCCGGTTGATCCCAATTTGAAACGCCCAGATACGCCCCGCCGCCCAGCAGCAGAACCACCGTCAGGGCCATGGCCGCCAGTGGCCGCACATGCATCTGCGGGCCATACGCAATCCTCGCATGCAGCCGCGCCAGCCAGCCCTCCCGCGGAGCCTCGCGCGCCTCGTCCAGCAGCGCATTCATCCGCGTCATAAAGTAGGGGCTGGGTTCAGGCGCTTCCCACTGGTCCATCAGAGCCATCGTTGCACGCAGATCTGCAAGCTTCTTCCGGCAATCGCCGCAATCGGCAACATGAGCCTTTACCTTGGCAGACGCAGCCTCTGGAGCAAGCAGCAGATCAGCCAGCTTCGCTTCCATCCCGGCACATTTGTTCATCGTACCTTCCATCTTTTCCACCCCCAGCTTCACGCCGGTTTTGCCCGGCTGTTTTTACTTACACAAACTCTTTAAGTTTTTCCCGCAGTGTCTGGTAGGCGCGGAAGAGCAGCGACTTGGTCGCCGACTCACTCAACTTGAGCACCTCCCCGATCTGCCGGTAATCCATTCCTTGATACTTGTGCATCAGCACCGCCATCCGCTGCCGTTCCGGCAGGGCCATCACGTGTTTGCGGATAGCTGCCATGCGCTCATCGCGCATCAGCCGCTGCTCCACCGAAGGCTCATCGTCGGCCACGTCGGGCGTCGTGCCGGTCTCGGCGTCGGGCGCATCCAGGTACACATTCTGCGCGGCACGCTCGTGCTTGGTGTCGCGCGCATGGTTCACCGCCAGGTTGGTCGCAATCCGGTAGAGCCAGGTGGTAAACTTCGCCTCCGCCCGGTAGCTCTCCCTGGAGCGGTATACGCGCAGGAAAACCTCCTGCGCCAGTTCCTCAGCCACGGCCTGATTGTGCACCATCCGGAAAAGGAAGTGAATCATCGGCCGGTGGTACTTCCCCACCAGGTAGTTGTAGCCCGATTCATCGCCCGCCGCCACGCGCAGCATAATGGCCGCATCGCTGGACTCGTCCGCGGCATGGTTCACCCCGCGGTAGGCGTCCGGCCGTTGCGCCGGATTCGCTCCCAGGGCCGGATTGTCCAGGACCATGGTTGCCATATCCTCTGAAACCCTGTACCCGCTGGAAGGTTGCGCCGGTTCCGGAGATTCCGCCGCGGAAATCTCATCGTCGGGTACATCCGCGCCGCCCGAGCCCCCACCCGAACTGCCGCCCATCCGCGACGCAGGTAGAAACACCGGGCCAGCGGGCGAGCGCCCGCCCCCGGCAACCGCCAAGTCCAGCCCCCTCAGCGCGATCGGCGCTCGTCCCCGCATCCATCGCAGCGCCCACTCCGGAGCAAGTCCCCGCACAGCACCCCAGCCGCGGCCGGATGCCTCTGCCTTGCCGATTGATCTCTCTTTCCTGAGCATGCGTTGCGTCCAGGAAGCCGCGGCCCGCAACCCCCTCCCAGACCCGGCAAGGGTTGG
>JAJXUS010000333.1 GCA_021782675.1 Acidobacteriota bacterium | reverse complement strand
CTTCGGCAAGCTCCACGCGATTATCGGCCCAGGGAAGGATCTCTCCCAGCAGCCCGAACGCAGCCCAGTGGTTGTAGTCCATCATGATGCGGCGCATGCCCCAGCCCCACGCGCCCTTCGCCGTCATCATCTGCTTGGCAAACGCGATGGGCAGCGGACCGACCGTCTGGATCGCAAAGCCACGCGCGAAGTCACGTCTGGGGTCGGTCTCGTAGAACTCTTCAGTTAAGCAATGCGCGGGGGGCGCCTTATACATTCGCACAGGCTGGTCAAACCGGCCTAGAATCACGTTGCCGGCCTGCGCCATCAGATAGCGGCCGACCGTACCGCTCGAATTTGCAAGACCGTTCTCATAGCCCGGACACGCCGAGTTCAACAGTAGACGTGGCGTCTCAATCGCATAGCCAGAAACAATCACGGCACGCGCTTTTTGGAAGCGCTGCCGGCCCTCTTTGTCGAAGTAGCTGACGCCGGTCACCCGGTTTTCCCGCCCCATGTGCACGCGGCTCACCATGCAGTGATCGCGGATCTCCGCTCCGTTCGCCAGCGCGTCCGGTACGTGCGTGATCAGCGTGCTGGCTTTCGCACCTACTTTGCACGCCTGAATGCAAAAGCCGCGGTAGATGCAGTGCTGCCGGTCTCCATGCGAACCAGAGAGGATGGCCACCGGCCCGCCGATGCTTACGCCGATTCCTAGCGCGGTGCAGCCCTTGATCAGCGCATTGCCGACACCTCCCATTGGATGAGGACCATAGGCGTAGCCGTGGGGGTCGCCCCAGGGAAAGTACGCCGGGCCTGCGACCGGCATCTCAAGCTCGAGCTGCTCGTAGTACGGCTTCAGCTCGTCATAGCTCATGGGCCAATCGAAGCCGACGCCGTCCTCGGAGTAGATTCGAAAATCTGACGGGTGAAGCCGCGGTGTGAACGCAGCCCAGTGCACGGAACCGCCACCAACGCCTTTGCCGGAGTTGTTGGCGCCGAGTGCGAGCGGGTTCTTGCCGCCGGTGATGCGCAGGTCCTCCCAGTACAGATTGTGTGAGCCCGCTTCATCGCTGACCCAATCCCGTTCCGTGTCCCAGAATGGTCCCGCTTCCAGCCCCACAACACGGAAGCCTGCGCGAGCGAGCCGCTGCAGCAGCACACCGCCCGCTGAACCGACACCGACGACAACGTAGTCGACTTCCTCCTCACCATATCGCCGCATCGGCACATCGATATGTTGGATGGGGCCCAGTGCGTTGCCAAATGGAGCGCCGTAGTCAAGCCCCGCTCCTGTGGCGTTGTTCTCTCCGCGATTCAATGCGTCCCTCCCTGGCCCGGCTGCGCAGAATGCAGGTCATGCCCGCTCACAAGTTCGTAGACGTCAGAAACCGAATCTGCCGGCGCCTCCCATTCGTAGCGCTGCTCGGTCACCTCCCATGGCTCCGGCTCGCCGCGCTCCAGCCGCATATAGGCGCGTGGATACGCGGGCCCGCCGAATCCGACCTCGTCCCACGCATAGGGATGCGAATAGTACGCTTCGCAGGCGTCCTGCACCAGGAGCATCCAGAAGCGGTGGATCGGCATTTTGTCCCAGAGGTGTTTTGCGCCCAGCGGCTTGCCGTCGTGAATCGATCGCAGAAGCTTGTCCTGCTCCAGCGCCGTGAGTTCGAGAAATTCTCGCCCAAACGCGGACTTCGCCGTGGCGTCGATGTTCTGCATGCCCAGGCGGTAGGCCTCTCCATCCGGGGGCATGCCCTCGTAGCGGTATCCATCGATGCGGTGATGAAACAGGCGATCGTCCACCACCGGTACGATGGGAATTTTGTACGGTGGCTCGCGGTCGTCCTGCGGCAGAATGTGGTCAAACATCGCCGTAATCAGCGGCGCTTCCTGGGGAGTGAAGAAGCGCAACTCGAGAGACCGCGTCATGCGCTCCTGGATCGTTTTGCGGGTGGCAGCATCCCACGCATTCTGTTGGCTGAGCGTCGAGAAGCCGGGATAATAGCCGGGTTGCGTGCGATCTTTGGGCTTCATTTCTCCCTCCGCAGCAGACTTGCCAGCAGACCGAGCACGCCGCAGGCGCTGAACAGCAACGGTGCCAGCACAGGCGGCCCGTACATGATGTTGTAGAGCAGATGCTTCCGTCCGCCCGGCCGCCGCGCAACACCGCGCGCGTGATACCAAAAGCCCACGCCACCATCGGCCACTGCAGCCAGCGATAACGCGGGCAGCCAGGTATGCGCCGCCCGGCGGCTTTTAATCGCCGCAACGCTGGCGCCCACCAATGCAGGCGCCAGGATGACGGGTGTCCACTGCGCGGCATATCGGAAATTGTTTTTGTAGTGGGAGTACCAGGCTTCAAAGCCACTGAAGCAGGCGGCGATTGCCGTCGCAGCCGCCATGTGACGCTGAAATCGTCCCTCGCGCAGGTCCTGCTTCAAACTGATCGACTCATGCCGGCTCACGGTATCGCCCGGCACCTTCGTCATCCAATGCCCGGCATGAGCGGCGCGGGGAATCCACGGCAGTTCACCCTTTGGCGACTCCTGGCCTTCATCCTCCCGCCGCAGGTAAGAGGCGATCAACCCCAGATATGCGCTGATCCCGAACAGTAGCGGCGCAAACACCGGAGGCCCCATCACCATGTTTGTGACGGGAAATCTCCAGCCACCCGGTTTTCTGGCAATACCGCGGACGTGGAAATAGAACCCGAGTACGCCGTCGGCCAGTGTCAACGCGGCGAGCGGCCGCAAAACAGTCCGTGCACCGCGGCGGCTCAGAAAGCCGGCCACACCGCCGCCGGCCAGCGCCACGCTCAGAATCACCGGCGTGTACATGACGCGACGGCTGTAGCTGCCGCGGTAGTGCTCGTAGCTGACTTCGAGCCCGGTAACCAGACTCGATCCTGCTGCCAGCAGCGCGAGGCTCCGCTGAAAGCGTCCTTCGCGAACATCCTCGTCGGCGGTTCCGACAGCCTCTTCCAGGTCCTGTTCCGCTGACCCGAATCTATACACTCGCGCTGTTGTCCGGCTTGCTGGCCGTTCGGTTTCTATTTCCATCGCACTTCCTGATGTTTCGCGGGGAGCCGGAAAGCCTACGCTTCGCGCAGACTTCCCGACTCGGTGAGTTGCAGAGCAACCTACGCAGGCGAGGCGATCAGACGACTTCGCGCACGCGGTCTTTGAGAATCGTCTTGATAATTTCGCCGCGATGTTTTTCACCGCGAGCCATCCCTTCAGCAAAGTTCATCGCCTGCTTGATCGTGATCTTCCCTGGCAGCGGCGGCTCGTTCGGATCGACGACGCACTGCACAACCGCCGGTCCGTCATGCTCCAGCGCACTGCGAAGAACGTGCTCCGCATCCTCGGCGCGCTCCAGAGTGAATCCAGCCGCGCCGCAGGCTTCGGCTACTTTTGCGAAATCGATCGGCTGCAGCTCCACCCCGAACTCAGGATTTGCATCCTCCACCATCTGCTCCCACTTGATCTGCCCAAGAACGTTGTTCTTGATGAC
>JAJXUS010000332.1 GCA_021782675.1 Acidobacteriota bacterium | reverse complement strand
TGCGGCGCAGTCCCGCCTGATTCAACTGGCCCACCTGCACCAAATCCAGCGGGTATCCGGCAGCGGGCACCAGACGCGTCTCCATTCCACGCGCGGTACCGATGAAGCGAAGCGATGCGCTGTACTGCTCGCGCAACACGCGCGCCACCGCCAGCGCCGGAATCACATGCCCCCCGGAGCCACCGCCGGCAATGACCACGCGGAGTGAATCGCTCATGCGGTTAGTCAGTCTCGCGGGTGATGTTGAGCAGCACGCCCATGCTGAGCAGGGTGACGAACAGCGACGTGCCCCCGGCCGAGATGAACGGCAGCGCGATTCCCTTGGTGGGCACCAGCGCCAGCACCACACTGATGTTGAAGAATGCCTGTATGAGAATCGTTGCCGTGATGCCGAAGGCGAGGAAGCGGGCAAAGGGGTCCGTCGAGCGCAGCGCCGCACGCAGGCCGCGCCACGCCAGCGCCAGAAACAGCGCCAGCACCAGCAGCGTGCCGATCAGGCCCAGCTCCTCGGCAAGATTGGCGAAGATGAAGTCTGTCTGCGGCTCCGGCAGATAGAAGAGCTTCTGGCGCCCTTCCATCAGGCCAACCCCGTGGATTCCCCCGGCGCCGACCGCAATCAACGACTGCAGGATGTGGAAGCCGGTGCCGCGGGGATCCTTCTCGGGATTGAGGAACGCGATCAGCCGCGCCCTGCGCCAGGCCACGTGAAACAGCATGTAATAGAGCACGGGCGAGGCTGCCAGCAGCGCCAGAAACAGATACCGCGCTTTTGCGCCCGCAAGATACAACATCAGCGCCGTAACAGCCGCGCAGACCATGGCCGTCCCCAGATCGGGCTCCTTCAAAATGAGCGCGATGAAGAGCAGACTGGGCAGCGCCGCCGGCAGCAAAGCACGCCGCCAGTCGCCCAGTTGATTCACGCGATCCTGCAGAAACCAGGCCAGAAACAGCACCAGCGTCGGCTTGGCGATCTCCGACGGTTGAAAACTCAGCGGCCCAAAGCGGATCCAGCGGTGCGTATGGTGCGAGTCATGCATGAGGAAGGCGCTGAGCAGGAGCAGGATCGTCACAGCGACCAGAGAAAAGACGAATGCCGGATTATTGAGACGGCGGTAGTTGACGCGCATCAGCAGGACCATGCCAACCAGCCCGCAGAGCGCCCACGCCGCCTGGCGCAGAACAAAGGCATAAGGGGAGTGGTAGCGCTGGCTGGCCATCACGGCAGAGGCGGAGAACACCATCACAAGACCCAGCAACACCAGCAATACTGTGATGATAAACAGCCATTTATCTATACCGACGCGCTTTGCCATGACTCCATACCCTGACGGGCCTGTACCAACTGCTTGAAGTGACGGCCGCGATGCTCGTAGTTTTCAAACTGATCGAAGCTGGAGCAGGCAGGCGCCAGCAGCACCACGTCGCCGGGACGTGCTGCCTCGGCCGCACGCGCCACGGCGGCATCGAGGGTGCCGCACGCAATCATCCGCACGGCGCCGGAGATTTGATCGGCAATTTTATCGGCGGCTGCGCCGATGGTGTAAACGGCGGCCGCGCGCTCCTGCAGGGAGGGGATCAGCCCGGTATAGTCGGAGTTTTTATCCTTGCCGCCGAGGATGAGATGGACCCCACCCGAAAAGGCGGCAACGGCCTTGATGGCGGCGTCAACATTTGTAGCTTTGGAGTCGTTATAAAACTCGACGCCACCGATGGTCGCCACCAGCTCCAACCGGTGTTCGACGGCATGGAAGTTCCGGACCGCTTCGCGGATGGTCGCTGCAGGAATGCCGGCGAGCCTGGCAGCGGCCACGGCCGCGAGGACATTCTCGACGTTATGCGCGCCCTTCAGCGGAATCTCGTCCACGCGCAGGACCGGTTCCGGACCCGCCTGCTCGCTGGGGCGCCAGACGATTGTGTCCTGATAGACAAAGGCTCCCTGCCGGACCGGCCGCGCGCCGCTGAACCAGAAAACCTGGCTGCGCGCACGAGTGGCGGCGTGCTGCGTCTCGGCGTTTTCCGCGTTCAGCACCAGAAAATCTTCCGCCGTCTGGCGCAGAAATATGCGCTCCTTGGCGGCGATGTAGTTTTCCATGCTGCCATGGCGGTCGAGATGATCCGGGGTGATGTTCAGAATCACGGCAATTTTGGGCCGGAACTGTTCAATGGTCTCCAACTGGAAGCTTGAAACCTCAAGGATGTTCCACTTTTGATTGGCACTGTCGGCGATCAGCGCCGTCACCGGTACGCCGATGTTGCCACCCACCTGCGACGGCAGACCGGAGGCGGCAAAGATTTCGCCGCAAAGCGCGGTCGTCGTCGTCTTGCCGTTCGATCCGGTGATCGCGAGAATCGGGCCGCGCAGATAGCGGGCCGCCAGCTCCAGCTCCCCGATGATCGGCGTGCCGAATGAGCGTGCCTGCGCCAGCTCCGGCGTCTCCAGCGGAACGCCGGGACTGACGACGATCAGGTCCTGGCGGCGAAAGGTCAGCAGGCCGTGGCCGCCGGCTTCCACCATGACGCCGGCATCCAGCAGCGCCGGCAGCTCACTGGCCAGCGCCTCCACGCTGCGAATATCGGAGACCGTCACCTGCGCCCCCAGCCGGCGCAGAAATACCGCCGAGGCCAGGCCCGATTTGCCCAGTCCGACAACCAGAACTTTTTTGCCCTTCAAATCCATATATTCAGCCAAATCTGGCGCAGGGAGCCCTGAACAATTATGCCGCTGAAGTGGAATTGCCGCATCAGCGAAGTTTGAGTGTTGTGAGCGCAAAAAGCGCAAAGACGAGCGCCACAATCCAGAAGCGGACGATGACCTTCGATTCTGACCATCCCGACAGCTCAAAATGATGATGGATGGGCGCCATCTTGAAGATGCGCTTCTTCCGCAGCTTATAGCTGCCCACCTGCAGCATGACGCTGAGCGCCTCCAGAATAAACACGCCGCCGATAAACGGCAGCAGCAATTCCTGTTTGATGATGACGGCAACCGTCCCGATGGCCCCGCCCAGCGCCAGCGAACCGACATCGCCCATAAAGACCTGGGCCGGATGCGCGTTATACCAGAGGAAACCGATGCTGGCGCCAACCATCGAACCGCAGAAGATGGTCAACTCCGAGACGAGCGGCATGCGCTGCAGGCCGAGATATTCCGCGAACACAACGTTGCCGCTCACGTAGGTCAGCACCGTCAGCGCGCTGGCCGCGATGATCATGCAGCCGATCGCCAGCCCGTCCAGCCCGTCCGTCAGGTTCACGGCGTTACTGGAGCCGACCAGCACCAGCAGCGTGAAGAGCACGAACGGGATGAATCCCAGAATCCAGACGTGCGGCATGTGGCTGACGCTGTCGATGGCCAGGTCGGGGCGGAAATGCTTGAAGAACGGCACCATCAGGCGGGTGGAGTATTCCGTGTCCCGATGGAGTACCAGCAGAAGGATCGCAACCAGCGCCCCCACACCGATCTGCGCTCCCATCTTGGCGCGGAAGGTAAGGCCCAGATTCCGCTTCTTGACGATCT
>JAJXUS010000331.1 GCA_021782675.1 Acidobacteriota bacterium | reverse complement strand
CAATTCGGCGAGATTTTCAAGGTGCGCCGTGCGGTACTCCTCGAGCGAGCGCGGCCGCCGCAACAGAATCTCCGTGCGCGCCCGCATCAACGCAACCGGTGTTCGCAGCTCGTGCGATGCATCGGCGGTAAATCGCGTGATGCGCTCAAAGGCCCGCTGCAACCGCTCCAGCATGCCGTTCAGGGTCGCCGCCAGCCGCTGCAGCTCATCGGCAGCCGCAGGCACTTCAATGCGGGACGAAAGGTCCTGCGGCCGAATTGAGCCGGCAACCGCAATCATGCGGGCAATGGGCGATAACGCGCGGCCCGCGATCCAATATCCGGCCGCTGCGGAGAGCAGAAGCAAAAGCGGAATCAGGGTGAAGAACATGCGCCGCAACTCATCAATAGCCTCGGCAAACTGGTGCATGGGCAGTGCGACCAGGATGGTTGCGCTCGCGTTCCCCACCGGCACATGCTGCACCAGCATGCGAAACGAGCGGTGGTGATAGGAGCGCGTCACCGGTGCGGCGGAGGCCGGCGGCATTGCCGTTGGAAGGTGCATTAACTGCATGGCGGCCGAGCGGTAGAGCAGCGTCCCGGAGCCGTCCCAGACCTGCATCAGCGTTATGTCCGGGGCCAGCTCAACATCTTCATCCAGATCGTGGTGCAGATTGGCCAGGGTACGATTCTCGGGTGCGCTGACGATATGGGACACGGCCGCCGCACGAACGCTCAGTTGACGGTCCAGCGTGTGCACCACCAGATGCTGCAGCGCAGCGAGCGTGAAAAATGCAAACCCCAGCAGACTGCTCGCGAGGATGAAAAAATACCATAGCGTCAGCCGCAGGCGGATTGGCCAGCGTGTCATGGGTACATCTCCGGGCCAGGGCCGGTGGTGCGCGCCGTCCGCGCCTCAAGAATGTAACCCACGCCGCGCGCTGTATGGATCAGCCGCCGCCGCGAGCCGCGATCAATCTTTCCACGCAGCAGCGAAATAAATGCATCGAGAGTATTGTCTTCGACAAAACGTTCGCTGCCCCACACTGCGTCGATGATCGCCGCTCGCGGCAGAACCCGGCCTGCGCGCCGCATCAGAGTCTCCAGCAGGCGATATTCGGTGGCCGTCAACAAGACAGGCCGGCCGGCGCGGTGTACCTGCTGGCTGGCGGGATTCAGTTCCAGGTCGGCGATGCGCAGAACCGCTGCCACTGGCGCCTGCGCCCGCCGCGTGATGGCCCGCAGCCGCGCCAGCAGCACAGAAAATGCAAACGGCTTGGTCAGATAATCGTCGGCGCCCGCGTCCAGCCCGCGGGTAATATCAGGGTTCGCGTCCCGCGCCGTCAGCATCAGGATCGGCGCCTGGCAGTGCGCCGCGCGCAGCAGCCGCGCCACTTCAAAGCCGTCCAGCTTCGGCAGCATCACATCCAGCACGATCGCGTCAAACTCGTAGCTGCGCGCAAACTCTACCGCCGTGGGTCCGTCGGCGGCAAGCGAGACCGTATGATTTTCTTCGCTGAGACCCTGCTGCAACAGGGCCGCCATCGCGGGTTCGTCTTCGGCAATCAGAATGCGCATGCTGGAATGGCGGCTGACCACGCCCCGGATTCATGGTACCAATGCGTCCGCCGGGCTTCGACGGGGGCAGCGGAACGGGTTCGGGCTACAGGCTTTCCAGACTCAACTGGTGGCGCACGTCCGCGCCCCGGATCCAGAAGATGACGTCTTCGGCAATGTTGGTCGCGTGATCGGCAATCCGCTCAAGGTTTCGCGAAATGATGATCGTGTTCAGCGCCTGCTCCGTCCACTGCGGGTGCTCCTGCATCATCCGCACCATCGACTGGTGATTTTCGCGATTGATGCGGTCTACTTCATCGTCCATCGCCAGCACGGAGTTGGCCATCTCCGCATCGCCCTGCAGCAGCGCCTGAATGGCGAAGCGGATCATGCGCTCCGTCAGCTCGCCCATCTGGTGCATGTTGACGGGAAGTTCGGCCGCTGCCAGACGCACCAGCTCCCTGGCGCGCTCAGCGATATTCACCGACAGATCGCCAATGCGCTCCAGATCGCCGTTGATCTTGATCACCGCCAGCAAAAAGCGCAGATCGATGGCCGTCGGCTGCTCCATCGCCATCAGCTCGTAGGCCATCTCGTCCATGGAGCGCTCCGCTGCATTGATCGCGGCTTCATTCTCCAGAACATGATGCAGCAGCACTTCATCGGATTTCAGATAACCATCCAGGGCGCAGTCCATGGTCTGCTCGGCGAGCGCGGCCATGGCAAGGAGCTTATCTTTCAGTTGCGCAAGCTGCTGCTGGTAGTGGATTCGCGGCACAGCACCCTCTCCCCGAGGAGTATCCACTCATTGTCGCGCCAGAAGATTGCAGCGCCGTGAATGCCGCCTTCAGCCGAGCCGCCGCCCGGCCTCCTGCGCTACCTCGTAAATCTGCTCGAACGATTCCACAGCGTACAGCACCGGCTGCATCTCGGAGATGGAAAAGTCGTGCTGCAGCACTTCATCCAGGTTGAAGTCGCGAATCTCGGGGCCGCCCTCCATCACGTACGAACATTCGCCATGCGAGGAGATCAGCCCGCTGCCGTACACCTTCAGAGCGCCGTGCTGGCGGATCACGCCAAACTCCACCGTGAACCAGAACAGCCGTCCCATGCGCGTCAGATCGTCCTTGCGGCCCTTCATCCGCATGCAGATGCGCCCGTATTCATTCAGAAAGCTGGCAAATACGGGATGCGCATGCATCGGCACGTGGCCAAACACGTCGTGAAAAATATCCGGCTCGGGCGTATATTCCAGCGAATTTTTGTCCCGTAGCGTTGTGGTCGTCGGAAAGCGCTTCGCCGCCAGCATCTCGAAAAAAGCATCAGCCGGCAGATAGCCTGAGACCGGCGTCGAGTTCCAGCCGGTACGTGGCTCCAGCTTGGCGGAGACCGCAGCCAGATCGGGAATCGAATCCTCCCGCAGGCCAATCTGCTCAAAGCCATCCAGATATTCCTGGCAGGCATGCTGGCGCAGTTGCGGCATGCAGCGCCGGACCAATTCGGACCAGGTCGCGTGCTGCTCCGGCGTATAGGCTTTCCAGTCCTGTTGGATCAGGTAGGGGCGGGCAAGTTCCAGATGAACGGCTTCGGCTGGCATGGCAGGCAAATCCTCCTGCTCGGCCGCGACGGCAAACACTCCGGCGGCTAAACGTTCAAGAATGCTTCCGCCGCCGGACACTTGTCAACCCGCCGGGAGCCGGAGGGTCGCCGGCTCCCGTTCGCTCTATGCCTTTCCCGCTGGCTTAGCCGCTGGCGCCGGCGGCGCCGTCGTCATCGGCGCGATGATCTGATCCAGCAGATCCTGCGTTCCGGCGACGCGTTCCAGATGCGCATACCGCTCCCCACCGTGATAGTCGATGCTCACCACGCGGAACACGTCCGAGTTGGAAACGATCAACTGGATCGGCGTCTTCACCGTGGTGGAGTTATGAATCGCCGTCTTCAGCCGGTCATCGGTGTAGGCCAGCCCGTTGACCGCGACAATTTTCTCG
>JAJXUS010000330.1 GCA_021782675.1 Acidobacteriota bacterium | reverse complement strand
CGCGCCGCGGATTCTGAATTTCGCCGCCCATCGCCGAGCCCGCCTCCACGCCGCTGAAGGCAAAAAATACGCTGGACCAGAAGACCGCATTTCGCATCGTCCAGTGTGGCGTCAGGCTGGCCACCGTAAAGTGTGTGGCCGACCCGAAGCGCAGATAGGACACCGCCGCCAGAGCCAGCAGCACGGAGAGCGGCAGCAGGCTGCCCAGCGCGCTCACGTTGTTCAGCCACTTCCCGGCATTCACGCCGCGAATGTTGAGCAGCGTGATTATCGCAAGCCAGATCACGGCGAACGCAACGTAGTAGCGCGGGCTGGCCTGCAGAGCCAGTCCCCGCCGGCCAAACGCAAACAGCGTTGACGCCGCGCCAAAGTAGAGCACCCCGGCAAAGTAGGGCAGGTTGCTTGTCCAGTAGGTCCACGCAGCGATGAACGCCGAAGAGTCGCCGAACGCCTCGCGCGTCCAAACGTAGATGCCGCCTTCATCCGGATGGCGCGAAGACAGTTCCATCACGCATGCGGCCAGTGGAATGAAGAAGCAGACCAGCGCCGCAACCCAGATCACCAGGATGCTCGGTCCGGCCGCTGCCGCCGTCGCGGCCCACCGGACGCTCAATCCGCTCACCACGTAGAAAAGCACGAGGTCGCCGAAACGGATACCTCGCTTAAGTTCGTGAGTGGGGGGCATCTACGGCGGAGAATACCAGAGTCGCCTGCGCTGGAAAAGTCAAATCTTGCCCAGATCCTTCAGCACCGCCATCGCCGCATTGCGCCCGTTGATGCCGATCACGCTGCCTCCCGGATGCGTGCTCGCGCCGCACAGATAAATCCCTCGCATCGGCGTGCGCGCCGCCAGCCGGTCGGCCCACATATACGGCGGAAGACACTCGCCCTGAAAAATATGCCCGCCCGTCAGCCCCACCTTCTGCTCAATGTCCGGCGGCCCCAGAACCTACGCGTCAATCACCGCGCTGCCGATGCCATCGTTGATGCCGTCGTTGATGTTAGTGCAGAACCGCGCCAGCGACGCGAAGGCCAGCCTGCGCACTTCGTCGCGCCGCTCGTCCCAGTTCCCGCGCGCAAAAGTATGTGGCACATACTGCGCAAACACGCTCATCGTATGCGTGCCCGCCGGAGCAACGGACGGGTCATGCACGCTCTGAAAGTAAAGCTCGCACCACAGATGCTCCGGCAGTTCGCCATTGCGCGCGGCAGCAAAACCCGCCTTCCATTCCGCTTTTGTCAGCGGCGCGTTGATCTGCCCATAGTGGTGCGGTTCGTTCGTTCCCGGGCGCGAAGTAAAGTTCGGCAGCTCGCGCAGGTGTACGTTGAGCTTCACCGTGCAGCCTTCCATGGGAACCTGCTCCACCCTCGCGCGCCATGCGGCGTCGGCAGCCCCGCCCAGCATGGTAAGCGTCCGGCGTGGGTCCGCGTTGGAAATGATCGTGCGCGCATGGATGCGCTCGCCGCCTTCCAGCAGCACGCCTTCGCCGGGCACTATCTGCGCCACCGGCACGCCCGACACAACCGTCGCTCCAGCCTCGCGCGCCGCATCGCAGAAATAGAAAGAAACCATCCCCATGCCGCCTTGCACATAGCCCCACATGCCCGGCATTCCCCCCAGCCTGCCTGAGGCGTGATGAAAGCGAATCGACGCCGTGCCAGGGTCAAACGGGCTCGCGTTCGTGCCAATCACGCCCTGCCCAAGATACGCAATCTGCAGCCGCTCATCCTTGATGTAGTGCTCCACAAACTCAGCCATCGACCAGTCAAAGAGCACAGCACGCGCTTCCGCGTCGTTGCCCAGCCGCTCCTCGATCTCTTCGCGCGCCGGAGCTTCGCCAATCCACAGGTCGCCGTCTCCCGCCGGGCGCAGTGCGTCGCGCAGACGGCGAATCACCTCGCCCATCCGCTTCCAGCCCGCCTCGTCGCCGGGAGCCAGCGCGCGCACCTCGGCGGCGCAGCGCTCGTCATCGTCCCAAAGCTGAATGCTTGAGCCATCGAGGAAGGGAACAAACAGACCGTTGACCGCGGGGGTCCATGTGTAGCCCCGCCGTTCCAGTTCCAGTTCCTCGATCACCAGCGGATGCAGAAGCCCCGCGAGATAGGCGCACGGCGACATCCGCACGCCGGGGAATGGTTCCTCGATCGTGCATGCGCCACCCACGCGCTCGCGGCTTTCGATCACCAGCACGCGCTGGCCCGCCTTCGCCAGGTACGCAGCGCACGCCAGTCCATTGTGGCCCGCGCCAACAATCACGGCATCCCATGTTGTGGACGCAAGCTCGCGAATCGGAAGCGGCAGCCCCACCTGGCCCATTACGGCCGCTGTGGATGATTGCATATGCGTTCTAAGCTAACATCCCGCTTCCCCCGGCGCGGCGCTGCGCATGGCTACGCGCGTCAGCGCCTCAGAGTTGCATCGCTGTGTTGCAGGTCACGTATCGAACTTCGGACCGGCTTGTTAAACTGGATGGCGGAAATTGACACGCGCGCCACAGACGTGGTCCTGCGAGGAGACCCAAATGTCCGAAGCTACTTTGACCTCACCCCATAACAAAATCCTGGTTCCCATCGACTTCAGCCCGTCATCCCATGCCGCGCTCGATGCTGCTGCCGAACTTGCGCAGCGCTTTGGAGCAGAGATATTTCTGCTGCACGTCATCCCTGCATTCCCAAATGTTTCCATCCCCGATTCCATCACCGAGGCCGCGATCATTGAGAAGGCAAGGAAAGAAGCTGATTCTCGCTTCGCCGTTTCCGAGGCCGCTCTCGGCGCAAAGGGAATCAAAGTAACCTCCAGCGTCGAAGTGGGCAACGACGTGGCCGGCTCGATTCTTGAGGCGATTGACCGCGAGAATGCCGACCTTCTTGTCATCACCACCCACGGCCTCTCCGGCTGGTATCCGCAGGTCTTCGGCTCGATTACTGAGAAGATCGTCCGCCTCGCGCAGTGCCCGCTGCTGCTGCTGCGCACGCCCAAGCCGGAGAGCAGTGCCAAGGTTCCCTTCGGCCGCTCCATGGAGTGGTGGTAGATCCGGCCGGTTCACACGCGCATCAAAACCAAAAGCCCAACGGTCGTCCCGCTGGGCTTTTCACTTCCATCGCGCGTAATCTTCTGCGGTCAGGGCTTCACGTCCAGTTGGAACTCCGTACTCCCCGTGTGCCCGGTGCTCGGGTCCACAAGTCCGGCGCGCAGGTAGACCACCCCGGCCGGCACATCCAGCGATTGCTTCATCGGCAGCCCATCCTTCATCAGCGCGGCGTACTGCGCGCCTGTCAGGTTCAGCGGCAGAATAGCGTAGATGTTGTTCAGTATCCTGCCGTCTGCGTCATACGCGTAGATCGTCGCATCCACCTCGCCGCGTTCCATGCCGTTTCCCGCCGGCGTGAACTGGATGCTGTTCGCATCCACATTCCAGTGAAAGTCGTACCGCACCACCGGCCCCTTGAGATTCTCTGCGTTGTTACCCAGCAAGCCTCTCGGATTCGCGGGTTCGGGCTGCTGCATCGCCGGTCGCACCTGTACGCGGA
>JAJXUS010000329.1 GCA_021782675.1 Acidobacteriota bacterium | reverse complement strand
CTCCGCCTCTTCGACACTCCCAACGATGCTGAGGACCGTATCCACGCGGGTCATGCGAATCAGGCTCATCACACGTTCACTGACCCCGGCCAGCATCATGCGGCGGCCGTGTCTTTCCGCAGATGCGTAAAGCATCATGATGGATCCGAGGCCAGCCGAGTCAAGATAGGGGACGCCGTAACAATCGAGAATCACGACCGCGCTGGCCTGGGCGCGAAACCCGTCCTGAAGTGGAAACAGCGTGCCCATCGTGAGCGGGCCGCGAAGCCGCAGGATCGTTGTGTTCTCGCTTGAGCCTGGAACTGCCTCAATCGTGAGTGGTTCGTCTCTCATTGCACTCCACGGAATTCCGCCGCAGCGGGCGTCGCCTTGCAGACCTTTAAAAACTCTCTGCCGGGGTGTTGCGGAGGAGGCAGTGCTCATTGTGACACATCGGCCAGAGCGCGATTGTGAAAACCAGTAGAATGAAGCTTTCAGCCCACGAAGGACGTCTATCAACACACATGCACCGCTGGTCGCAGCTCTTTCTCCCTACTCTTCGCGAGGCCCCGGCGGACGCCGAAGTCGCCAGCCACAAACTGCTGGTCCGCGCCGGATATATCCGCCAGGTGGGCGCAGGCATCTACTCCTACCTGTTTCTGGGGCAGCGCGCCATCAACAAGATTGTGGCCATCGTGCGGGAAGAGATGGATACCATCGGCCAGGAGTTTCTGCTGCCTGCACTGCTGCCGCGCGACCCGTGGGAGCAGAGCGGCCGCTGGTCCGCCATGGGCGACAACATGTTCCGGCTGAAGGACCGCAAGGGCGCCGACCTGTGCCTGGGCATGACGCATGAAGAGGTGATGACCGAGATTGCGCGCAAGGAGCTGCGCAGCTATAAACAACTGCCGCAAATCTGGTACCAGATTCAGACCAAGTTCCGCGATGAGCCGCGGCCCAAGGCCGGCCTGCTGCGGGTGCGCCAGTTTCTGATGAAGGACGCCTACTCCTTCGACCTGGATGCGGCCGGGCTGGACGTGAGCTACCAGAAGCACGATGCCGTTTACCGTCGCATCTTTACGCGCTGCGGACTGGAGTTTGTCGGCGTTGAAGCAGACTCCGGCGCCATGGGCGGCTCGCAATCGCAGGAGTTTATGGTCTACACCGACGCCGGCGAAGACCTGATTGCAAGCTGCGCGGCCTGCGGCTACGCGGCCAATATGGAGAAGGCGGAGTCGCGCCTGGCGCCGGTCGAAGACCTTCCGCCCACGGGCGATGGAAAACCGGAGCGGGTGCATACGCCAGGCATGGGCGCCATTGCCGATGTGACGAAGTTTCTGAACGTGAACGCGGCCCAGGACATTAAATGCGTGGCCTACATGGCAAGGCGCTCCGGCAAGCAGATGGAGTGGCTGCCGGTTGCCGCCTTTCTGCGCGGGGATCACAGCGTGAACGAAACGCGGCTTATGGGCCTGCTGGGAGCTGCAGAACTGCGCCCGATGGGGCCGGAAGAGCTGGCGCAGTATTTTCACGCTCCGGCGGGCTTTCTGGGGCCGGTAGGACTGCAACCGGCGAAGGCGCCGATGACGACGGCCCTGACGGTGGTCGTGGACGATGCTTTTACCGGCCGCAAGAACATGATCTGCGGGGCCAACGAGCTGGACTATCACTTCCGCAATGTGACGCCGGGCCGCGACTTCACCTGGACCATGATGGCGAGCGTCCGTGGCGTGAATGAGGGCGAAGGCTGTCCGCGCTGTGGAGCACCGCTGCGCGTCGCCAAAGCAGTCGAGGTCGGCCATATCTTCAAACTCGGATACAAGTACACCGAGAGCATGGGCGCGCGAGTGCTCGATCCGGACGGCAAGGAAGTGATGCCCATTATGGGCTCCTACGGCATCGGGATCGAACGCATTCTGACCGCCTGCGTGGAACAGCACCATGACGAGCAAGGATTCTGCCTGCCGCCGTCCATTGCGCCGTTCGATGTCGTAGTGACCGTGACCAACATGGCAGACGCAGCACTGAAAGAAGCCGGAGAAGCGCTCGCCAGACGGCTGGAGCAGGCGGGCTTTGACGTTCTGCTCGATGACCGCGAGGAGCGCGCGGGGGTCAAATTCAAGGACGCGGACCTGATCGGCATTCCCTGGCGCGCAAATGTCGGGAAAAAAGCATCCGATGGTTTGGCGGAGCTGGTGAGCCGCAGCGCGCGCAGCGGTGAGGATGTGGCCCTGGAAAAACTTCCGGAGGTTCTGCGCGCCAAATTTGGTCCAGCTCGGCTGGCCATGGCAGGTTAAGAAGAAGCATGGCAAATCCTCCACAGACGCCGCGCGGCCCGGGCCGCACCACGGCCAGACCACGCAGCGGCGCCACCGCCACCCCCGCACCGCGCAAGCCACGCAACGGACGCGGCGGCCAGTGGAGCTGGGAGAAGCTCGACTGGAAGTACAAAATTCTCGCTGGTCTGGCCGCCGTTTTTCTGCTGGTCGCGCTGGTGGGCGGACTGGTCTTTTCCTACTTCTACATCACGTACGAGCACGTCGTTGCGCAACGGCTGCGACAGCCGCTGTTCGCCAATACCGCCAAGATCTACGCTGCGCCCCAGGAGGTGCGGCCCAAACAGAAATACACCGTGGAGGAGATCGCTACAGCGCTCAGCCATGCCGGCTACAGCCGGGCCAGCGACCGGAATATCTCGAAGATCGGCACATTTTCTGTCTCGGGAGATTCGATTTACATCAAGCCCGGCCCGCAGTCCTACCACGCGCCCGACGGGGCGACGGTGTACACCGCGCACGGGGTCGTTACCACCATCCACGGCGACGATGGACAGGATCTGAGCGCTTACGAACTGGAGCCGGAGCTGATCACCGGCCTGTCGGACAAGGATCGCGGCAAGCGCCGGCTGGTCACCTACGATGAGCTGCCCAAATATCTGGTTCCGGCCGTCGTCTCCATTGAAGACAAGCGGTTTTTTGAGCACGGCGCCGTGGACTACATCCGTGTCTTTGGCGCATTGTTTGCCGATGTGCGTTCTCATCGCTACAGCGAAGGCAGTTCCACGCTGACTATGCAGTTGGCGCGCCTCTTCTTTCTTTCTCCGGAGAAGCGCTTCAAGCGGAAGATTATCCAGACCGCAATCGCCTTTCAGCTCGAAAATCGTTACACCAAGCAGCAGATCTTCACCATGTACGCCAATGAGATTCCGCTGGGTCAGCGGGGCAGCTTTGCCATCGATGGCTTCGGAGAAGCTGCACAGGCGTACTTCGGAAAAAATATTCGTGACCTTGATCTGCCGGAGTGCGCACTGCTGGCGGGAATGATTCAGGGGCCCAGCCGGCTGTCGCCCTACCGTCATCCCGCGCGGGCAACGGCGCGGCGCAATCTCGTGCTCGATCTGATGGCCGAGAATCACTACATTACACCGGCTCAGGCGCGCCGGGCCAAGGCAGCTCCGCTGGCGTTGGCGCCCTTCAGCGTGGACGAACGGGAAGCGCCCTATTTTGTCGATCTGGTGCGGGAGCGGCTGACGGAGCGGTACGGCGATCGTGACATC
>JAJXUS010000328.1 GCA_021782675.1 Acidobacteriota bacterium | reverse complement strand
CTCGCTGCCCATCGGAGCCGCACTCGGTTACATCATCGGAGGCACCGTCGGACAGGCGCACGGATGGCGCGCGCCGTTTTACGTCGCAGCTGGTCCTGGGCTGCTACTGGCCGTGCTGGTCATTCCGCTGCTGCGGGAGCCACAGCGCGGGGCGCAGGAGCCACCCGCGCGGCCGGACCGCGTCACGCTCGCTGCTCTGATGCGCAACCCGGCGTACTGGACCGCCACGCTGGGCATGGCCATGATGGTTTTCTCTCTGGGCGGAATCTCGGTGTGGATGCCAACGTTCCTCTACCGCAGCGGGCACACGTCGCTGGCGCATGCCAGCCAGATTCTCGGAGCAATTACCGTTGTGGATGGAATTGCCGGAACCTGGGTAGGCGGCTGGCTGGCGCAGCGCTGGCTGCGCCGCAACCGTGACGCGCTGTATCTGCTCTCCGCGTGGAGCGTGGTGCTGGCCGCGCCGTTCGCGCTGCTCACCTTTTTTGGACCGGCGCGGTGGACCATTCCTTCGCTGGCTGTCGCCGAATTTCTACTGTTCCTCAACACCGGCCCGTTGAACGCCGCCATCGTCAACGCCGTGGCCGCGCCCATCCGTTCCACGGCGCTGGCTGTTGAGCTGTTTGCCATCCACGCGCTCGGGGATGCACCATCTCCGCGCATCATCGGCTGGGTCTCCGATCGCTCGTCGTTACGCGATGGCCTGGCGCTGACGCTCATCACGCTGCTGCTCTCCGGCCTGCTTCTCTTTGCCGGGGCGCGTTATGCGCCGCCCGTGGATGCCGCGCAGGTCTGAGATTTGCCGATCATGTGGAACCCGGCCAATGGGACAATGGTTGGGTGATCTTCCGGGAAATCTTTGCCGCCCTGGCATGGTTGATTGCCGCCATCTGGATCGTGCGCGTCCTGCCCGCACTGTTTCTGCTGCCCCGCGTTCCTGATTTGCTGCGCGACCAGCCGGCGCCGGACGTGTCGGCAACGGAGCTGCCCTCGCTCGCGGTCATCGTCCCTGCCAAGGACGAGGTGCGCGCGGTCGGGCGCAGCGTGGCCGCGATTCTTGCCAGTGACTATCCCGCGCTGCAGACCATTGTTGTCGATGATCGTTCAACCGACGGCACCGGCGAGCTGCTGAACGCTATCGCCGCCGAGCCGATGGCAGCCGGACGGCTGACGGTGCTGCATGTGCGGGAGCTTCCGGAGGGCTGGATCGGCAAGCCGCACGCTATGGCGCAGGCCGCCGCAATGAGTGCGTCAGAATGGATATTGTTCACCGATGCCGATGTTTGCTTTGCGCCAGACACCCTCCGCCGTGCGGTCCGGTTTGCGGAGCAGGCCACGGGCGATCATCTTGTTGTCTATCCAACGCTGGAACTGCACGGCTGGGCAGAGAAGATGCTTGGTGCATTTTTTCAATGCGCCTCTGTGCTGGGCGGCCAGCCGTGGAAGATTCCCGATCCGAGCGCCCGCCGCGCCTACATCGGCGTCGGCGCATTCAACCTTATCCGCCGCTCTACCTATGAGGCGCTTGGAGGGTTTTCCGCGCTGCGGATGGAGGTGCTGGAAGATATGCGCCTCGGGTTTCTGGTGAAGCGTAATGGATTTGCGCAGCGCGTCGCGTTCGGCCGCGATCTGGTGCGGATTCGCTGGGCGGACAGCGCGGCGGGCATGCTGCGCAACCTGACCAAGAATCTCTTTGCCGTCTTTCGCTTCCGTCCGCTCAACCTGGTTCTGGCCAGCCTGGCGCTGCTGCTGCTGTGCATCGTGCCGTTTGTCGCGTTTGTAATGCCCGGCGTCACGCGTTGGGCGGGAATTCTGCCGTTACTATTTCTGCTGCTGATCAACATCTATTACCGGCGCTACACCGGCACATCGCCACTCTATTTTTTTCTGCTGCCCGTCGCCTCTGTGCTGCTCGCCGGCACCATGCTGACCTCCGCTTTTGTTGCCATCCGCCGCGGCGGCGTGCTGTGGCGCGGCACGCTGTATCCGCTGGACGAACTGCGGCGCCGCGCCGGAGCGCTCTGGTAGCACGACAATCTACCGTCCGCGATGACTGAAGTGCACGCCGCGCTGGCCGCCCGTGCCATTGTGCGCGGCAAACGCCGGATCGCCGCTGTCCGCAGAGTATCCCTTCAGCAGCTCTGGATTGGGCGTGAACTTTTCCTTACCGCCGTGCAGTTGCTCCCGGCTGCTCAGCACAATATCGGCGCGCCCCTGGATGGAATGGACTCTACCGTTCACGGTAATGTCCTTGCCCAGCAGCCGTCCCAGATCACCGACCGACGGCGCATCGCTGGTGAAGCTGACGATAAAGAAATGACAGGCATCGTCGGGCGTATCCGGGCTGCAGACATCCAGAAAGTGAATGCCCTGAGCGGTATCCACCACGCGATAGACATGCGCGCGGACGCACACCGTTTTGCCCAGATGATGGATCGCCTGTTCTGCGGGAATGCAGCCTTTCCGCGCTCTGGCCTGAGCCGGCGACGCCAGCGCAAGCAGACAGCAGGGAAGCAGCAGAGCGGTACGCATCGGGGGAAGTCTCCGCGTATGGAATTATGCCGAGGGAGCAGGCTCCTTGTCCGCGTCCTTCGCCTGCGGCCGCATCAGCGGAAACAGAATGACGTCGCGGATCGAACGCGAGCCGGTCAGGATCATGGTCAGCCGGTCGATGCCGATACCTTCGCCTCCGGTCGGCGGCAGCCCAAAGCCCAAAGCGCGGACGTAGTCCTCATCCATCGCGTGCGCCTCGGCGTCGCCGCGCTCGCGCTCGGCAAGCTGCTGCGCAAAGCGGTTGCGCTGCTCCACGGGGTCGTTCAGCTCGCTGAAGGCGTTGCCCAGCTCAAACCCCCCGATGTAGAACTCAAATCGCTCTACCCACTCCGGCTCCTCCGGCTTTTGCTTCGAGAGCGGCGAGACGGAAAGAGGGAAGTCATAGATGATGGTCGGCTGGATCAGATGATCTTCGGCGACCGCTTCAAAGATCGAGGCGATGTTGTTCCCCAAGGGTGCGTTTTTGTCATACGCCACGCTGACATGCGCCGCGCGCAGGGACGCGATCATGGTCTCCAGCCGCTGTCCATCGCTGAAGTCTTCCATCGCTGGCCGGGCGCCGGCACTTTCCGGCCAAAAGTTGATAATCGCCTCTCGCATCGAATACCGCTGCCACTGCGACAGGTCAATCGCCACATCGTTAAACGTGGTCTTCGTCGTACCGTTCACTTCCATCGCGACAAACTGGATCAGCTCTTCGGTCAGGTCCATCAGGTCGTGGTAGTTCGCATACGCCTGGTAGAACTCCAGCATTGTGAACTCAGGATTATGTTGCGTCGAGATGCCTTCATTGCGAAAGTTGCGGTTGATCTCATACACGCGGTCCAGGCCCCCGACTACCAGCCGCTTCAGATATAGCTCCGGAGCGATGCGCAGATAAAGGTCCATATCGAGCGTGTTGTGATGGGTGGTGAATGGCCGCGCTGCAGCCCCGCCGGCGATGGGCTGCATCATCGGCGTCTCCACTTCCATGAAGCCGCGG
>JAJXUS010000327.1 GCA_021782675.1 Acidobacteriota bacterium | reverse complement strand
GGAATTCGGCATTTCGCAGGCGGCGGCACTGCATCTGCTGGCTTCAGTGCCCAATTTGAGCGCAGCGGCAGATTCGCATTATCACCACCTGACGGATGACATTCTGGTGGGCGGCAAGCTGCGATATACGCCGAATGGCGGGATGCCTGTGCCGCAGGGTCCGGGGTTGGGCGTGGAACTGGATCGCGACAAGCTGGCGAAATATCACGAACTCGCAATGAAGCAGGAAATGGGGTCGTGGATCGAAGATCCCAAGCGTCCGGGCATCGTAACCGTTCAGCCGAAGTGGTGAGGCACAATGAAGAGGACGAGCAGGCTCGCGGGTTTGCTGGTACTGGCGTGCGCGGTCTGCTGGGCAGGCGCTCAGGAGCGTACACTCTGGCAGATCGGCCGGTTTGACGACTCATCGCAGGAGTTTCGCAGCGAGGGTATCGACTACGCAAGCTCGCAATCGGATGCGGTGTACACCGTCGGTGTCAGCAGGGACTCAGACTGGATTCGTTTTCAGCCTGGCCCGGCCAACGCCGTGGCGGGCGGGCGCTTGCATCCATTCCAGGTGAACTTCATTCTGGACGAGGCTCCGCGCGGTCTCTACAGGCTGCGCGTAGCCATGCTGTATGAGACGCCGCGCCTCTCCGCGCTGCAGCTTAGCATCAATGGCCACAAAGGCGTCTTCCACTTTCACCCTCAACTCGACTACGCGGCGGGCGACTGGGAGGGCACCTTTGTGCCACAGACTTCCCGCGATGAAAAAATCATCGACATCCCCGCGCGCTGGCTGTTGCGCGGGCGGAACAGCATGGTCTTTACCGCACTGGACGCGCCTTCCACGGCGGAGAACTCGATGGGCGATATTGCTCCCGGACAGAGCGGCCTGGTATATGACGCAATTGCTTTCACGCAGGATCCAGGGAAGACATATCGCGCTGGCGCGGTTTCTGCTCTTGCGGTGCCGACCATCTTTTATCGCAAGTCGGCTACCGGGCTGGATGAGATTGTGGATGTCTTTGCAGACCTGCACTTAGGACCAGCAACGCGCGGGCGCGTGAAGCTGTTGATCGGCGGACGGGAATTCACGCAACCCTTTGCGCTGGACGGAGAGTTTGGAGAGCAGCGCATTCGCTTTTCTGTACCCGAGTGGCACGGCGCTGCACCGGCAACCGTAACAATCGACGATCACAGTTTTCCTGAGCAACTGACCCAAGCCAAAAAATGGACTCTCGATATTGTTCCTCATGAGCATCTTGACGTGGGCTTCACCGACTACCGGTCGAAAGTCGCGGAGCTGCAATCGCAGAGTATAGATGGCGTGCTCGAACTGCTACAGAAGCAGCCGGGCTTTCGCTGGACACTCGACGGAGCGTGGGTTGCGCAGCAGTATCTTGCGAGCCGATCGGAAGCGCGACAGAAGCAGTTTCTCGACGCGGTGCGCGCTGGCGAAATCGTGCTGCCGGCGCAGTTTGCCAACCAGCACACTGGCGTGGCATCCCTTGAAGGCCTGATTCGTTCGCTTTATCCGGCTCATGCGCTGGCGGCAAAATATCATCTTCCGGTTGGCGCGGCGAACATCACCGATGTGCCCTCGTACAGTTGGTCGTATGCTTCGGTATTGCACGATGCGGGCGTTCAGTACCTGGCCGCCGCCAGCAACTCTTGGCGCGCGCCGGTTCTGCTTCTGGGCCGGTGGAACGAGAAGTCTCCGTTCTACTGGGAGGGTCCGGATGGCGGCCGCGTGATGATGTGGTATTCGCGGGCGTACCTGCAGTTGTCGTCCATGTTCGGAACTCCGCCGACACTGCCCGCGGTCGAGGATGCCGCGCCGGTCTTTCTGCAGGCGTACAGCCGCCCGGATTATCGAGCTGACTCTGTGATCGTTTTTGGCAGCCAGCTGGAAAACACTCCGCTGAGCAAGGCGCAGGTTGCGCTGCCGGAGCAATGGGCCAGCGCGTATGCATGGCCGCGCCTGCACTTCACCACATTCAAAGATGCGATGGCATCGCTGGAGCGGCAGTTTCACGGCGCTCTGCCGGTCTACCGCGGAGACTTCGGACCCTACTGGGAAGATGGTTTTGCCTCCGACGCCGTGCATACGGCGATGCATCGCCGCAACCAGCAGCAGATTTTGACGGCGGAGAAGATGGCTGCGATTCCGGCATTGCTGAATCCCAATCTGCGGCCGGATGCCGGAAAACTTGCTGACGCATGGCAGAACATGTTGCTCTTTGACGAGCACACCTGGACAGCAGCCGGCGCAACGACGCAGCCGGAGGGCGACCAGAACCGCAGGCAACTGCGCCAAAAGCAGCTTGAGCCCGTGATTGCGCAGAATGATATTGCCCAGAGCGTGGAAAGAAGCTGGGCACAACTGGAGTCGCTGCTCAGTCCGGCGCACGATTCCATTGCTGTATTCAACTCCCTGAGCTGGGCGCGCAGTGGATGGGTCGAAGCTGATCTTGCTGCGGGACAAGCCGTTCTCGATCCAGCCACGAAGTTGCCGGTGGAGCAGATCATCCTGCGCCGGGAGGCGGGGACGGTATTGCCGGGATTCGGCGGCGCGACCAATCGCGTGCGCTTTCGCGCGGCGGATGTTCCCGCGCTTGGCTACAAGCTGTTCCGGGTCGCGCAGCGAACGGACCGGGGAGCTTTCATGCCGCACGACGATGCCGATGCGCTGCGCAGTCGCGTGATGGAAAATCGTTATTACCGGGTCACGCTGGACGCGGAACATGGGGCGATCAAGAATATCTTCGACAAGCAGCTGAACCGCGAACTGGTGGACGATTCCTCTCCATTCCGCTTTGGAGCTTATGTGTATGTCCAGGGCGCGGACGACATGCCGGCCAACAGCCTTTATCGATACGGTGCTGCTCAACGCCTGCCGAAACTCCATCCTGCGCAGGCGGGCAATGGGCATCTGGTCAGCGTCTCTTCAACGGCGCAGGGGATCACCGCAGTGCTGGAGTCGGATGCGCCGAACACTCCGTCAGTCCGCACCGTCATTACTCTGCCTGCGGACGGGAAGAGCATCGACCTGCAATACAACCTGCACAAGAATGCAACGCTATGCAAAGAGGCAGCCTACATTGCGTTTCCGCTGGCAGCAGAGCATCCTGAGTTTCGCTACGAGACGCAGAATGGATGGGTCGATCCAGCGCGGGACGAGCTGGTGGGCGGCAGCCGTGAGTGGTATGCAGTCAACCACTGGGCCGCGATGACGAGCGATGGCGCAACCATGGCCATCGTTCCTGAAGATGCTCCCCTGGTGACCTTTGGCGACATTGTGCGAGGTGAATGGCCCGCGAAGTTTCAAGCGAAGAGCGGCGCGATTTATTCCTGGATCGTGTCCAACTACTGGGATACGAATTTTGCTTCCTCGCAGGGCGGCGATTTTGCATTTCATTACACGTTTGTGAGTGCGCAGGGCTTCAGTGCTCCGCAACTGACGCGGCAGGGATGGGAGTCGATGACGCGACTTGAATCCGATCCGGTGCACGCGTCTGCCGCCGGCAGCAACGCGTTGCATAATGCTGCGAGTTTTCTT
>JAJXUS010000326.1 GCA_021782675.1 Acidobacteriota bacterium | reverse complement strand
CGAGCGGCGCGTTGTTTGCGTCTTCCAGCTCGCCGCCCTCATGGCTGATGTGCCACAGGTTGCGGTCGCGGGAGTGAATCTTCGTACGGCTGGCCGCGACAGGAATGCCGTGCGCCTCCGCGTAGTCCAGGCAGTCCTCGCGGGACTTCAGATCCCACTCGCGCCACGGCGCAATAATCTCGAGCTCCGGCGCAATGGCCTGGTACGCATGCTCAAAACGCACCTGATCATTGCCCTTGCCGGTGCAGCCGTGGGCCACGGCCACGGCGCCCTCGGCCAGCGCGGTGGCCACCTGGTGCTTCGCAATTACCGGCCGCGCCATGGACGTGCCCAGCAGATACTTATCCTCATAAACGGCGCTCGCGCGCAGCGTCGGGAAGGCGTAGTCCGTAAGAAACTCTTCGCGCAGGTCGAGCACCACGGCCTTTTTGGCGCCGGTGGCGTAGGCTTTCTTCACCACCGCGTCCAGGTCTTCGCCCTGTCCCACATCGGCAATCATGGCAATCACGTCCATGCCGTAGTTCTCGTTCAGCCACGGAATAATGATCGACGTATCCAATCCTCCGGAATACGCAAGCGCAACTTTCTTCGACATGACAAGCTCCCTGTAGAAATAAAAGCTCAAAAATGGCGGGCCGGTGTGTCTGCGGATCTGCGTCCAACTTCGGTTAGACGCGCGGTGCGCGCCGCGGGGCCTTTGCTGGCGGAGCACCCGCGCCGAGCAGAAGGAGCAGCAATGCCTTCTGCACGTGCATGCGATTCTCCGCCTGGTCAAAGACGATCGACCCGGCGCCGTCAATCACCTCGTCGGTCACTTCCTCATTGCGATGCGCGGGCAGGCAGTGCATAAACACTGCGTGCGGCGCCGCGTGCTGCATCATCGCTGCGTTGATCTGGTAGGGGCGGAAGATCTTCTGCCGGCGCGCCGTCTCCTGCTCCTGCCCCATACTGGTCCAGGCGTCGGTGTAGATAGCGTCGGCGCCGGTGGCGGCCACGATTGGATCATGCGTGCAGCGGAACGAGCCGCCCAGCGGGGAATCGGCTGCGATTTGCTGCGCCGCATCGAGGAACCTCTGCCGCGGCTCGTAGCCCCTGGGCGTCGCCACAGTAATGTTGGCGCCCATCATTACGCAGGCCAGCAGCAGAGAGTGCGCCACGTTGTTGCCGTCGCCGATAAAGCTGACGTTGAGCCCCCGCAGATCGCCGAAGTGTTCTTCCAGCGTAAAAATGTCGGTGAGCGCCTGGCAGGGGTGCTCCACATCGCTGAGGGCGTTGATGACCGGGATGCGTGCATGCTCGGCGATGCCAGTGATGGTGTCGTGAGCAAACGTCCGCAGCACAATCACATCCACCCAACGTTCCAGGTTGTGGGCCACGTCGGCCAGGGTCTCCCGCTCGCCCAGCCGCGAGCCCTTCTGGTCGATAAAAATCGCCGAGCCACCGAGCGTATTCACGCCTGCCTCAAACGTCAGCCGCGTGCGTAGAGAATCCTTCTCAAAAAACATGACGAGCTGTTTGCCGTCGAGCGCGTGCCGGTACTCCTGCGGCCGCGCCTTCACCGCGTGCGCCGTATCCAGAAGCGCGCGAACGTCCTTGGCGTTCAAGTCAAGGATGGAGCAGATATCGCGACCTGCCAGACTCTCTGGATCTGCGGCGAATGCTGCATCGGCAGGCGGGGGCGCCAGGGGGATATTTTTGGTGCTCATTTTCAGTCTCTCCTTACCGGGCCGCAATGTGAACGGAAACAGGTTGGGCGCTCAAAATCTGCGCGACCGCATTGACGGTGGCATCGACATGCTCCCGTTCAATAACAAACGGCGGCAGGAAGCGCAGAACGGTTTCGCTGGTGCGGTTGATGAGAATGTGCCGCTCCATCATCGCGGCGGCGGCATGCTTGGCCGCATCCGCGCTGGCCAGCTCCAGGCCCAGCATCAGGCCTGTGCCACGCACCGCGGTTACAGTTTCGGCGTGCTGCTCCGCCAGTTCCTTCAGCCGCTCAAAAAAATACGCACCTGTCTGTCGCACATGTTCCAGCAGATGATCGCGGCGGATCGTATCGATAACAGCGATGCCCACTGCGCAGGCCAGCGGACCGCCACCGAACGTGGTGCCGTGAGTCCCGGGCGAGAACGCGCGCCCCGCTTCCTCGCTGCACACCATCGCGCCAATTGGCAGGCCGCCGCCCAGCGGCTTAGCCAGCGTCGTTACATCCGGCAGCAGGCCGTAGTGCTGATAGGCGCACCATTCGCCCGTGCGTCCCATGCCGGACTGAATCTCATCGGCCAGCAGCAGCGCGCCGGTCTGCGCAGTCAGGCGCCGCGCCGCGGCAAAAAACTCCTGCGACACGGGCCGGATGCCGCCTTCGCCCTGCACAGCCTCGAGACAGATCGCACAGACATCCTCCGAGAACTTCGCCTCCAGATCGGCGATGTCATCGAAGCGTACAAACTCCACACCTGGCACCAATGGCTCAAACGGCTCGCGGTATTTGAGCTTGTGCGTTGTGGAGACAGACCCCATCGTCCGTCCGTGGAAGCTGTGCTCGAGCGCCAGAATCTTGCGTCCCAGGGGTTTGCCTTCGGCCTCCAGCAGTGCGGCATGCGCGCGCGCCAGCTTCAGCGCCGCCTCCCACGCTTCGGTTCCGCTGTTGCAGAAGAAAACGCGATCCAGCCCGGTGATCTCTGTCAGCCGCAACGCCAGCTCCGCTTGCCCCTCGTGAAAAAACAGATTGGAGGTGTGCAGCAGCTTGCGGCTCTGCACGTCGATGGCCTGTTGGATCGCCGGATGCCCATAGCCGAGCGCGGAGACGCCGATGCCGCTCAGCATGTCCAGATAGGGCGTACCGTTTTCGTCGTACAGATACACGCCCTCGCCGCGCACAAACGCGATCGGGTTGCGCTCATAGGTCTGCACCAGCAGGCGCGCTTCGGCCGCGCGCAGTTCGTTGAGCTTCATGCCACCATCACCTCGGTTCCTTCAGCGTTGCGGGTGGAGCAGAGATCCGGAAGTTGCGCCGCCGCGCCTGCGGGCAGAATCCGGACCCGCTGCACGCCGGCCATCAGCGCTTCGCGGCAGGCGCTCAGCTTGGGCAGCATGCCACCGCTCACCACCGCGGTCCGCGTCAGCTCAGGAATCTGCTTGAGCGTCAGCCAGCGCATGATCTCGCCGTCTGCTCCACGTACGCCGGGCACATCGGTCAAAAACACCAGCACGTCTGCGCGGCAGCAGGCTGCGCACGCAGCGGCCATTTCATCCGCGTTGATGTTGTAGTACTGGCCGTCAAACCCCAGCGCCAGGCTGGAGATGACAGGCACGGCATTCATCTGCCATACCGCGTGCAGCCAGCGCGGGTCGGCGGCGGCAATCTCGCCGACAAAGCCAAGGTCGGGCGCCGTCCGCTTTTTGCGCGCGCGGAACACGAGGCCGTCGCCGCCGGACATACCCACCGCTGCCTGGCCATGTTTGCCCAGCGCCGCGACCAGCTCCTTATTCAGCCGGCCGGCCAGCACCATCAGCGCCGCATCGCGCGCCTCGGCATCGGTAATGCGCAGCCCGG
>JAJXUS010000325.1 GCA_021782675.1 Acidobacteriota bacterium | reverse complement strand
GGTTTCGGAATTGAAGCCAATGCCGAACCTGAGCTGACCTGGAACTTCGAAAAGTTTGTTGTGAGCCGCAGCGGCAGCATCGTGCATCGATTTTCGCCCGACACGGCGCCCGATGCGCCGGAGTTGGTGGCGGCTATTGAAGCTGAGCTTGCGAAGAACTGAACGCGCCACAATGCGCCGCATCGGGGCGCCGTAGACTTCAATCCTTTCTGTCATGGCTGCGTGGAGAGCGCGTGCCGGCTGGCACGCGTGCAGCAGGGACGAGACTGCGGTATTCTCAGCCCATGCAACAGGAATCTTCCCCCTCTTCCGGCGACTTGAATCAGCTAGAGCACGCGCCCTCCTCCTATCTGCGCTCGGCGCGGCATCAGCCCGTGCACTGGCACGCGTGGGGTCCTGCGGCATTTGCGCGCGCGCAGGCTGAGGACAAGCCGATTTTGCTGGATATTGGAGCGGTGTGGTGCCACTGGTGCCACGTGATGGATCGCGAGTCCTACGAAGATCCGGAGATGGCGCGCATCATCAACGACCACTATGTGGCGGTGAAGGTAGATCGCGACGAGCGTCCGGATGTGGACGCGCGCTACCAGGCGGCGGTGTCTGCGATCAGCGGGCAGGGCGGGTGGCCGCTGACGGCGTTTCTCACGCCCGATGGCAGACCGTATTTCGGGGGAACGTATTTTCCGCGTGACGACCGCCACGGTCGCCCCGGATTTGGCCGCGTGCTGCTGACGATGGCGCAGGTGTGGCGCGAGCGCCGCGAGGAAGCTCTGGAGTCGGCATCGAGCGTGATGGCGGCGATTGAACACAATGAGAGCTTTTCCGCGCGCGGCGGCGAACTGACGCCCGCGCTGACGGAAAAGCTGGCTGCCTCGGCGCTGGCGCAGTTTGACCCGCACAACGGCGGCTTCGGCTCGCAGCCCAAGTTTCCCCATCCCGCGGCGCTGGATCTGCTGCTGCATCTGGCCGTGAACAGGGGCAACAAGCAGGCCGGCGAAGCCTTTACGGTGACTCTGGAAAAGATGGCGCGCGGCGGCGTCTATGACCAGCTGGCAGGCGGCTTTCATCGCTACAGCGTGGATGAGCGATGGGTAGTGCCGCATTTCGAGAAGATGCTCTATGACAACACGGAGCTGCTGCGCAACTACGTGCATGGCTTCCAGAGCTATGTGCGCGAGGATTTTCGGCGGACTGCCATGGAAATGATTGCGTGGCTGGACACGACGCTGACCGACCGCGTCCGGGGCGGCTTTTTCGCTTCGCAGGATGCGGATATCAATCTGGACGACGACGGAGACTACTTTACGTGGACGCTGGATGAGGCGCGTGCCGTGCTTGCTCCGGCCGAGTTGGAAGTGGCTACGGTTTACTACGACATCGGCGAGTTGGGCGACATGCACCACGCCCCGACCCGGAACGTGCTGCATTGCAAACATGTGCTGGAAGACCTGACCGAGGATACGGGCAGGACGGTTGCGGAACTGGAACGGATTATTGCAGGAGCGCGGCGCAAGCTGCTGGCTGCGCGCGATGCGAGGCCCGCGCCGTTTATTGATCGCACGCTCTATACCGGCTGGAACGCGATGGCGGTTGCAGCGTACTTTGAAGCGGCGCGCGTTCTGCGCCTGGACGCGGCGCGGGAGTTTGCCGTGAAGACCTTGACGCGCCTGCTGGCCGAGGCGTGGGACGGCGAAGCGGCGCTGCAACACGTCATTGCATATCACGACACAGCGATGCCGGCGGAAAGAGTTCCGGCAAATCTGGACGATTATGCGTTTACGATTCATGCCTGCATCGACGGATGGCTGGCTGCGGGCGAGATGCGGTTCTACAGGGCAGCGGTGCAGTTGGCGGACGCGATGCTGGAACGTTTTTATGACCGCACGGCGGGCGCGTTCTACGACACAGCCGTGATGATGAACGGCACTGCACCGCTTGGCGCTCTGGCGGCGCGGCGGAAGCCTCTGCAGGACTCGCCGACGCCGGCGGGAAACCCGACGGCGGCAGCCGCTCTGCTGCGGCTTGAGGCGCTGAGCGGGCGCAGCGCGTATCGCCAGATCGCTGAGGACACGCTGGGCTCGTTTGGCGGCATCGTGGAGCATTTTGGACTCTATGCCGGCAGTTACGGATTGGCTCTTGAGCGGCTGCTGCTGGACCCGCTGCAGGTGGTTGTGGTGGGTCAGGGCCCGGATGCCGACCAGTTAGAGGCGCTGGCATTGGCGGGCTTTGGCGTACACAAGACGGTTGTGCGGGTTGAGGCTGCGCACATGGTCCCGGGCGGCCTGCCGGAAGCACTGGCAGATACGGTGCTGCATGTGCCTGTCCCGGCTGGTGCAAAGGCATGGGCGCTGGTGTGCAAGGGCCGCACCTGCCTGCCGCCCATTACCGATGCAGATGCGCTGTTGCAGGCACTGGAAAAAGCGGACGCGGAGAGCGCGTAGATCGCTATACGTTTATTCTCCGGCGAAGGGGTTGCCTTCCGGAGCCTTGATGGCTGTGGGATCATGCGCGGCGGGGGCTTCGACTGACGGCTTCTGCGACGTGCCGGTGGCGGCATCTATGGCGCGGTTGAAGACGCGGTACGGATTGCCGGGGAGTAAATTTTTCTCTTCCAGGGCGAGACGGACACGGCGGCGGAATTCGCGCACAGGGGCGTATTGGCGGGTAGCGCGCGTCTTGAAGACGACTGGGAAGATCATCTCTGAGCCCTTGATGGCGTCTACGCCGAGGATTTGGGGGTCCGCGACAAAGTCATCGCTGAAGGTCTCGCTGGAGCGAATGTCCGTAGCGATCTGCTGGAGGAGCGCGAGGACGGTGTCGGGGTCGGCGGAGTAATCGACGCTGACGTTGACGGTGGCAACGGAGTAGTCGATGCTCTGGTTCGCGACAGTGGTGATCTGGGAGTTGGGAATGACATAGAGGGTGCCGTCGGCGTCGCGTACGGTGGTTTTGCGCAGGGTCATGGCTTCGACGACGCCTGCGACTCCGGCGATGCGGACCGTATCTCCCACGTTGAATTGATCCTCAATGAGGATCAGGATGCCGTTGAGCATGTCGCGAACGATGTTCTGTGCGGCCAGGCCGATGGCTACGCCGGCCACCCCGGCTGAGGCGAGCAGGGGCGCCATGTCCACGCCCACAGCGGCAAGAAACTGCATGCCGGCGATGGCGGCGATGATGGCCAGGCCGGTGGTGCGGATGACGCCGGCGAGGGTCTTGACCTGGCCCACTCGGCCGGGACCGGCGGCGTGCTGCTCGGCGATGTAGACCATGCGGGCCGTGGCGAGACGCAGCAGGCGATTGAGTATAAAGGCGATAATCGCCACCACGATGAGGTGGGGCAACTTGACGTGGAGGAACTCCTGCGTATCGTCGATCCACTCGTCGAGGACTTTGCCCATGAAGTGGCCCTGGGCGAACCAGCCGGTCCGGATTGCCAGCAAAAAAGGATGCATCCCAAACTCCTGTTTCTAGACTAGACTGTGCGCAGGCATGCCGTGGCACCAAGTTTGCCAGAGGCGCAGCCGCCACGGTGAGCTTGGCCGAAGCAAGGGAACT
>JAJXUS010000324.1 GCA_021782675.1 Acidobacteriota bacterium | reverse complement strand
ATCGCCCGCGCTTCCGTGCAGGGCTACCAGGGCAGCAGCCTCAGCAACCCGGACTCCATCGCCGCGTGCGTCAAGCACTTTGCCGCGTATGGCGCGGCCATCGCCGGCCGCGATTACAACGCAGTGGACATGTCGGACCTGATGCTGCGCCAGGTCTACCTGCCGCCGTATCAGGCCGCCGTGGATGCCGGCGCCGCGACTGTGATGAGCGCCTTCAACACGCTGAACAGTGTGCCGGAGACCGCCAATCCCTATACGCTGACGCAGATTCTCCGTAAGGAATGGAACTTTGACGGGCTGGTGGTGAGCGACTGGGAGGCCGTCGGCGAGCTGGTGCCACACGGCATTGCGCTGGACTCGACCGTCGCGGCGCAGAAGGCCATCAACGCCGGCCTGGACATGGATATGCAGAGCGGCGCGTACGCCGACCACCTGGTCTCGCTGGTGCAGACCGGCGCTGTCTCGCAGGCGACCGTGGATGAGGCGGTGCGGCGTGTGCTCCGCGTGAAGTACGCTTTGGGCCTCTTCGATCATCCGTATGTGGATGAGAACGCCCCGAAGTATGAGGCCACGCCCGAGAAGCGGGCACTGGCGCGCCGCGCAGCAGAAGAGTCCATCATCCTGCTCCAGAACAAGGCGGAGGAGACGCAGCCCAAGGTTCTGCCGCTGGACGCGCATGCAAAGACGATCGCATTGATTGGTCCGCTGGCCGATGCGCCCGGCGAGATGCTTGGCTCCTGGGCGGGTCAGGGCAATCCGGCCGATGCCATCAGCCTGCGTGCAGCCCTGCAGCAACGCCTGTCAAAGAGTGGCGGCACGCTGCTCTATGCCAAAGGCACCGACATTCTGACCACGTCGCAGGCAGGCTTCGCCGCCGCAAAGGACGCCGCCTCCAAAGCCGACGTGGTTCTGATGGCGCTCGGCGAAGATGCACCCACGATGACGGGCGAAGCCAGCTCGCGCGCGCATCTTGACCTGCCCGGCAACCAGGAACAACTGCTGCAGGCCGTAGCCTCTACCGGCAAACCGATGGTGCTGATCGTGTTCAGCGGCCGGCCGCTGGTGCTCAACTGGGCCGCGGAGCACGTACCCGCCATTCTCGAGGCCTGGTATCCCGGCATCGAAGCTGGCCCCGCGCTCACCAATATTCTGTTTGGCGATACGAACCCGAGCGCCAAACTCCCCGTCAGCTTTCCACGCGCTGTGGGCCAGGAACCGCTCTATCTGGCGCAGTTGCCCACCGGACGGCCTGCAACTGGCGTCAACCTCTCGCATCCGCCCGAGAACAGCGAAGAGAAGTATGTTTCGCGCTACATCGACGTTCCGAACTCGCCGCTGTTTCCCTTCGGCTATGGCTTGAGCTATACCGGCTTTTCATATTCGGCGGTAACGCTGAATACGCAGACGGTGCCGGTGCGCGCGCTGATGCTGGCGCCCAACAGCGGCACTGCGGAGAAGCCCGTCACAGCTTCCGTCACCGTGCGCAATACGGGGAAGGTTGCGGGCACGGAAGTGGTTCAGCTCTATGTGCGGATTCGCGGCGCCAGCGTTTCAGAGCCTGTCCGCACGCTGGAAGGCTTCCAGCGCGTGACGCTTCAGCCCGGTGAATCGAAGCAGGTAACGTTCCCGCTGGGCTTTGCGGAGCTGTCGTTCATCAACGCGCACAGCCAGCGAGTGGTGGAACCGGCCCACTACAGGGTTTTCGTGGGCGGCAGCTCCACCGCAACCCACTCGGCAGATTTTCAAATTACGGAGTAGAGCGGCGCGCGAGGTTCAGGCTCTGCGCTTATGCGTGGGCTGCTGCGGCTTCCATTTTTCCAGAAACGCCGTGACGGCCGATGAGTCGAGCTTGCGCATTTTCTCGAATTCCCCGTTCCGTTGCGCGTACAGCAAGCGCCCTTTGCCATCGAGCACCGCCATCGCGGGAACTCCCAGCTTGAGAGGGATTCCATATTTCTGTGCGATGTCGAGATTTTTGTCGTACTCTCCAATATTTACATCGACCACAACAAAATTAGCTGCCAGCAGCGACGCATTGCCCGGGTCGTGAAAATAAATATTCAGCAGTTGGCAATCCGCGCACCAGTTGCCGCCGAAGTCCAGCAGCACATGCTTGTGTTCGGCATTGGCCTTGAGAATTGCTTCCCGGATCTGCTGCCGCGCATCCGCCGTATCGGAAAATATCTTTGTCGCGGCCATTTGATAGCCATTGCCGGCCGGCGGTGCGGGAGCCGCAAAGGACGGCGCTGCCAGCAGCAGCACACCAGCAAGAGCACAACGTATTGGAATGCAGGTCACGTCCATAAATCTCCTCCCGCCCCATTATGACGCAGCCCACCTGAAATTGTTCTGAAGGCCGCCCGGCGTGTGATTGCGTGAAATCGCCTGGTTGAAAAAAGTAGAAGGCGCGCCTGAAAGCGCGCCTTCTGGTCGTGGGATTATTTCGCTTACTCGGCCGCCAGTTCCTCGGCTTCGCCTTCCTGCCGCATCAGTTCCAGTTCGCGCTCGGCAGCTTCGGTCGCTTCCGTCACTTCCTGCTGCACGCGGGCAGCTGCATCTTCCAGCTCCTGCGACAGACGAACATTGCGGTAGTACTCCATGCCCGTGCCGGCCGGAATTAACCGTCCGACGATGACGTTTTCCTTGAGACCACGGAGCTGATCGACGGCACCGTTGATGGCCGCCTCCGTCAGAACGCGCGTCGTCTCCTGGAAGCTGGCCGCGGAGATGAAAGATTCCGTCGACAGCGAGGCCTTGGTGATGCCCAGCAGCAGCGGACGTCCGATCGCCGGCCGGCCGCCATTGCTGATGGCTCGCTCGTTTTCCTCGCGGAAGCGGAACTTGTCCACCTGCTGCTCGACCAGGAACGACGTATCGCCCGGATCTTCGACCTTCACCCAGCGCAGCATCTGCCGCACGATCACCTCAATGTGCTTATCGGAGATGGCGACGCCCTGCAGGCGATAGACCTCCTGAATCTCCGTCACCATGTAGGACTGCAGTTCCTTCTCGCCCAGTACGGCGAGAATGTCATGCGGATTCAGCGGCCCGTCCATGAGCGGATCGCCAGCGCGCATGCGCTCGCCCTCCTGCACATTGACGTGGACGCCGCGCGGCATGGAGTATTCCTTTTCCTCGCCGCTATCTGCCGTGACGTAGATCTTCCGCTGTCCCTTGCTGACTTCACCGAAACGAACGACACCATCGATCTCGCTGATGATGGCCGTCTCGCGCGGCTTGCGCGCCTCAAACAACTCAGCAACGCGCGGCAGACCGCCGGTGATGTCTTTGGTGCGGGTGGTTTCACGGGGAATCTTCGCGAGCACATCGCCCGGGAAGACCTCATCGCCATCCTGCACCATCAGGTGCGAGCGGCTGGGCAGCAGATACCGCTTCTGCCCCTTGGCGCTCTTGATCATGATGGCCGGCTGCCGCTTTTCGTCGGCCGCCTCCGCGACCACCAGCCGCGACAGGCCGGTGACCTCATCCACCTCTTCATTCAGCGTGGTGCCTTCATGCAGATCGTGGAAGTGAACCGTGCCGCCAACCTCGGTGAGAA
>JAJXUS010000323.1 GCA_021782675.1 Acidobacteriota bacterium | reverse complement strand
CGCGCCAAAATAGAGCGGTGAACGCGTATCCCCCGCGGCATGGACAAACAGCACCCGCTCCGGGTCGGAGCGGCGCACGGAGAAGTAGGCTGCATCGTCGTTGGAGAGGGAATCGCCCCCATCCACGCGCACTTCGCAGCGGTTGAATCCGTAGCTCACGTTCAGGGGCGCAAACTCTACCGTCGCGCGCCCATTCGCGGGCACACTCACTTTGTTGGTCGCGGTCACTTTTCCATTGATTACGAGTGACACCGTTTTGACGGCCGCCGGCGTATTGAAGCCGGCAATGACCGCCTGCACGCGCGAAGTGCGAGGGTCTTTGGGATCGGCAAGATTGGCAGGCGCATGCACCGTCTCCACCGCCCAGTTGGGTGATACGGCCGCACCCGCGGAGTGCAGGACCAGCTTCACGGAAGAGGGAAAGACCATGTCGGCAAAGTTGGCCGGCATCGCGCTGCGCTGCATGTCGCTGAACAGGTGCAGATCGATCGGAGTGCGAACCGTCTCCGTCATAGCCCGCACCGCACGCCCCAGTTCACCAAAGTTGGCGTGTCCATCGCCCTGCTCAATGCTCTCCAGAGCGGCGTGCAGTTGCGCATCGTCAGTGATCGGCTGCGTCAGCACGTCTACCGTACCCCCCAGGGCTACAATCTGCGCCTTCTGCTCATGCGGCTTGGCTGCCAGCGTGGTCAGCGCCTGCTGTTTCGCATCGGCAAAGCGCGTGTCAGCGCGCATGCTGAATGAGTTGTCGAGCACAATAAGCAGCAGGCGATCGTTTGCGCTGGCTGCAGCGCGCCTGTAAAACGGATTTGCAAAGGCAAGCACTGCCAGCAGAATCAGCGCCGTCCGCAGCGCGAAGAGCAGCAGGTGCTTGAGCCTGCGATGGCGCGTGGAACTCTGGGTGCCGCGCTCGAAGAACATGAGCGAGCTGACCGGCCGCGGCACGGTGACGTGCTTGCGCAGCAGGTGTACAAACACCGGCACGCCCAGCGCAGCCAGTCCGCCCAGAAACCATGGCGCCAGAAATCCCATCAGTTCTCCGCCTGGCGCAGCGTGAGGTACTCGCGCAGCGCCGCATCCAGTGGTTGATCGGTAGACAGAAGCTGATAGTCCAGCCCCGCCGCATGCGCCTTGTTGCGCAACGTGTCAATATGCGCATCCACTTTGGCGCGATATCGCGTCTTCACGTATTCGGGAATGACCTCCAATCGCGTGTCGGTTTCCAGATCGACCAGCACCGCGGCGCTCTTCAACACCGGGCGAATCTCCTGCGGATCGAGAATGTGAAACAAGATCACCTCGTTGCCGTGGAAGCGCAGCGGCGCAATCGTCTGGATGATTGTTTCCGGATCCTCGTAGAAATCCGAGATCACAATCGCGATGCCGCGCCGGTGCAGAAAGTTCTGAAAATGCCGCAGCGGCTTGGCGTAGTCGGTGCGCGCCCGCGGCTCCGCATGCTCCAGACCTGCAAACAGCCGCGCAAGCTGGCCCTGCCGCGTAGAGGGACGGATGTACTCGCGCACCTCATCGTCAAAGACGATCAGCCCTGCCGCATCGCGTTGGTTGCGGATGGCAAGATAAAACAACGCAGCCGCAATATAGCGCGCGTAGTCGATCTTCTTGACCGGCGAGGACGATCCATTGTCGTTGGAGTGATTTGGCCCGGAGCTGTACTGCATCGAGTTGCTGGCATCCAGAAGAATCGTGAGCTGGCTGTTGGTCTCGCCGCGATACCGTTTCAGATAAGTGCGCTCCGTGCGCGCATACAGGTTCCAGTCCACATGGCGCAGATCGTCCCCGGGCGTGTAGGCCCGGTACTCCGCGAACTCCTGGCTGAAGCCGAAGTCCGGCGAGCGGTGCAGCCCGGCCACAAAGCCGTCCACCACCGTCTTCGCCAGCAGATCCAGCGAGGAGATGCCGGCCAGTACCGTCGGGTCGAGGAAGCGCTGCATCAGTTCTCCTTCGGCCGTGGCACCTGGGCAATCAGCTGCCGCAGCAGGTCATCCGTCTCCACGCGATCCGACTCGGCGTGGAAGTTGAGCAGCACCCGGTGCCGCAGCACCGGCGCCACTACCGCGGTAATGTCGTCGTAAGTCACGTGGTAGCGCTGGTGCGAGAGCGCGCGTGCCTTGGCCGCCAACACAATAAACTGCGCTGCGCGTACACTGGCGCCGTAGTTGGCATATTTTTTGATGAAGTCGGGCGCCTCCTCACTCTTGGGCCGTGTCGCCCGCACCAGGCGGATGACGTAGCGAGCCAGCGTCTCCGCGATCGGCACCATGCGCACCAGTTGCTGAAAGTCGAGCAGTTCCTCCGCCGTGGTCACCGGCTTTACGTCTGAAATACGCGTCGCGGTGGTGCGGTCAATCACCTTCAGCTCATCCTCCGCGTTCAGATCCTCGAGAATCGCATTGAACAGGAATCGATCGAGTTGCGCCTCGGGTAGCGGATACGTGCCTTCCAGTTCGATGGGATTCTGCGTGGCCAGCACGAAGAACGGCGAAGGCAACTTGTAGATGTGTCCGCGCACCGTGCAGGAATGCTCCTGCATCGCTTCCAGCAGTGCCGATTGCGTCTTGGGCGGCGTGCGATTGATCTCGTCCGCCAGCAGAATGTTGCCGAAGATCGGCCCCTGCACGAAGGTCCACGTGCGATGACCGGTGGAGAGGTCTTCCTCGATGATATCGGTGCCGGTAATGTCGCTCGGCATCAGGTCGGGCGTGAACTGGATGCGCCGGAACTCCAGTCCCAATGCATCGGCCAGCGTGCGCACCATCAGGGTCTTGGCCGTGCCCGGCATGCCCGTCATGAGACAGTGCCCGCCGACAAAAATCGCGATCAGGATCTGATCGAGAACCTCCTGCTGGCCAACAATCACCTCGCGCACCTGCGCGAGAATGGCGTTGCGCGTTGCGGTGAAGCGCTCCACGCGCTCCTGCAGCATCGCGGCGTCCTGGTTCAATCCGGCAAATGAGACCATGGTTTACCTCTCTCCATTCGACTTTGCGGGCGTTTCCTGCAACTCCAACAGCAACTTTTGCGCGGGCCGATAATCGGGCGCGGTTTCCAGCGCCGACAGAACCGCGTCCTGAGCCTTGTCCTTTTGTCCTGAGGCATCGTAGGCTTCCGCCAGCGAAAACTCAGCGCCGGCCTTGTCCACAGGATTCGACGCCACCAGTGCGTCGTCCTCGCGGATCGCACCGGCATAATCCTTCTGCGCATAGAGCAGCAGGCCCAGTTGCCGGTGCAGATCCTCGTCCTTCACGGGATAAATGTAGTTGATGCGCTCCAGCGTGGCGGTGGCCGCGGCCTCTTCCTTGGCCGCGGTCTCAAGCTGCGCCAGCCGCTTCAGCACCTCCGGCGACTGGCCGCCGGCATGCTCATATTGCGTAAGGATCGCCTCTTCGCCCTTGGCATCGCCGCTGGCACGGTCGGCCGCCGCAATCACTTCGTAGGCGTTCGCCTCATCCACATAATCCGGATACAGCGCCAGCACCGCCGGCCCCTGCTGCAGCACGGTCTTATAGTCTTTCTGCTGCTCGGCTGTCACCAGCGCGCGCAGCTTTGTTCGCC
>JAJXUS010000322.1 GCA_021782675.1 Acidobacteriota bacterium | reverse complement strand
GCGCTTCGCGGCCGGCGCGCCGCCGCAGGCGCACCTTTACCGCACGATCCCGCCCGGACCCGCGGCGTGGGCGATGAGCATCGACCTGGATACCTGCGTCGGCTGCAATGCCTGCATCGTGGCCTGCTATGCGGAGAACAACATTCCGGTGGTCGGCAAGCTCCAGGTGAAGGTGGGGCGCAATATGCGCTGGATCCGGATCGACACCTATTTTGAGGGCGATCTGGATCAGCCGAAGGCCTACTTCCAGCCCATGACCTGCCAGATGTGCGAGAACGCACCCTGCGAACAGGTCTGCCCGGTGGGCGCCACCATCCATACGCCCGAAGGCCTGAATGCGATGGTCTACAACCGGTGCGTGGGCACGCGCTACTGCTCCAACAACTGTCCGTATAAAGTGCGCCTCTTCAACTGGCTGCTGTACGCGGACTGGGATACGGAATCGCTGAAGCTGATGCGCAATCCTGAGGTTTCGGTGCGCAGTCGCGGTGTGATGGAGAAGTGCACGTACTGCGCGCAGCGTATTGTCCAGGCGGAGATTCGGGCCGACCGCGAAAACCGTCAGATTCACGACGGCGAGATCGTGACCGCCTGTCAGCAGGCCTGCCCGACCAGCGCCATTACGTTTGGCAACATTAATGACAAGAACAGCCGCGTCTCGCGGGTGAAGGCGCAACCGCGGAACTACAGCGTGCTGGGCGACCTGAACACGCGCCCGCGGACGACGTACATTGCCGGGGTCGAAAACCCCAGCCCGGATCTTTCGCAGAACGGCTAGCTGCCGCCGCGGCGGACGCAAGAGACGCCAACATTGTAAGTAGTGCACCGAGGTCGGACGAATCGATGGTTACGCCAGGAATATCGCCGCAGGAACCGCGCCGGGTAACCGGGGCAGATGGGATGATCGACCCGGTCACGGGCGAGCAACGTGTCATTGCGCCGGGACATACCTTCCGTTCGGTAACAGAAAAGCTCTCCCGCATTGTGCTGACACCGCACACGCCGGTGGGCTGGTTTCTAGGACTGGGCCTGGCCGGCAGCGTCGCGATTCTGCTGCTGGTAGCGGTCACCTGGCTGTTTCTGAAGGGCACCGGCATCTGGGCGATCACGATCCCGGTGGCCTGGGGCTTTGCCATCATCAACTTTGTCTGGTGGATTGGAATCGGCCACGCGGGCACGCTGATCTCGGCGATTCTGCTGCTGTTCAAACAGAAGTGGCGCAACTCCATCAACCGCTTTGCGGAGGCGATGACGCTGTTCGCCGTGGTCTGCGCCGCGATGTATCCGGTGATCCATACCGGCCGTCCCTGGCTGGCAATCTACTGGCTGTTCCCGTACCCCAACACGATGAACTACTGGCCGCAGTTCCGTTCCCCGCTGATGTGGGACGTGTTCGCGGTCTCGACCTACGCCACCATCTCGGTCGTGTTCTGGTACATCGGCATGATCCCCGATCTGGGCACCATGCGGGACCGTGCGAAGAGCAAATTCGCCCGCTTCGTGTACGGCAACATGGCCCTGGGCTGGCGCGGCTCGACGCGGCACTGGATGCGATATGAGACGGCTTCCCTGCTGCTGGCCGGCCTGGCCACGCCGCTGGTACTCTCCGTGCACACGGTCATCAGCTTCGACTTTGCCGTGGCTATTATGCCGGGCTGGCATACGACGATCTTCCCGCCGTACTTTGTCGCAGGCGCCATTTATTCCGGATTTGCCATGGTGCTGACGCTGGCGATTCCGATCCGCAAGTTCTACCATCTGGAAGACCTCATCACCCTGCGGCATCTCGATAACTGCGGCAAGGTAATGCTGGCGACGGGTTTTATTGTGGCCTACGGCTACTCCACCGACATCGCGTATGCCTGGTACTCCGCCGACAAGTGGGAGTTCTTCATGGCCTGGAACCGTATCTTCGGGCCGATGGGGTGGTCGTACTGGATTCTCATCATCTCGAACATCCTGATCCCGCTCACCACGCTCTGGTCCCGCAAGCTGCGCCAGAACGTGGCTTTCCTCTTCATTCTTTCGCTGATTGTCAACACCGGCATGTGGTTTGAGCGCTTCGTCATCGTGGTCGTCAGTCTTTCGCGCGATTACCTGCCCAGCTCCTGGGGAACGTACCGGGCAACGCGGTGGGACTACATGACCTTCATTGGAACGCTGGGATTGTTCACGTTCCTGTTCTTCCTGTTTATCCGCCTGCTGCCGATGATTCCGATGTCAGAAATCCGGCAGATTCTTCCGGGCGCCAAAATCAACGAAGCTGAGTTACAGCAACGAGGTGGTCACTGATGCCGGTGCAGGAAGGCATTTACGGGCTGCTGGCAGAGTTCGACACGCCCACGGAACTGGTAATGGCAGCACAAGGCTCCTATCAGGCGGGCTATCGCCGCATGGACTGCTACACCCCATATCCTGTGGAGGAAGCCGCCGAAGCGATGGGCTTTGACGAACCAGCAGAAAAGGGGGTCTCGCGGGTCTGCCTGCTGGGTGGAATCCTCGGCGGACTGGCGATGTTTACGCTGGAGAGCTGGATCTCCATCTGGGCATACCCGTTAGATATTGCAGGCCGCGGAAAGTGGTCCTGGCCGGCGTTTGTTGTCCCAGCGTATGAGTGGACCATTCTGTGGGCCGGGCTGTCGGCGGGCTTTGGCATGCTGGCGCTCAATCGTCTGCCGGCGCCGTATCATCCACTGTTTAACGCGCCCAACTTCCGCAACGGCGCCACCTCGGACAAGTTCTTTCTGTGTCTCGAGGCCCACGATCCTAAATTCTCCATCGGAGAGACCCGGGCGCTGCTCGAGTCCTTCAATCCGGTTTCGGTCGTCGAGGTGGAGCACTGATGTTGCAAGCCATGCGCTCAAAGACAATCTTTCGCTGGACCACTGCCTCTGCCGCGCTGGCGTGCGCGCTACTGGCCGGCGGATGCCGCGAAGACATGCAGAACCAGCCCAAGATGATTCCGCAGCGGGAGAGCAGGTTTTTCCCCGACGGCCGCTCGGTGCGTCCGCAGGTCCCGGGCACCGTCGCCCGCAACGAGCTGGACGCGAACGCGTACTTCTACACCGGCATTGAAAACGGGACGGCGCAGGACAAGATGCCGTATCCGGTGACGATGACCGTCCTCCGGCGCGGACAGGAGAAGTACAACATCTACTGCACGCCCTGCCACTCCCGGGTGGGGAATGGGCGCGGCATGATTGTCGAACGGGGATACAAGCCGGCCGGCAATCTCACCTCCGCGCGGATTCTGCAGGAGCCGCTGGGGCACTATTTCGACGTCATCAGCAACGGTTATGGCGCGATGCCGGACTACGGCGCGCAGATTGCGGTCAAGGACCGCTGGGCGATCGCGGCCTACATCCGGGCGCTGCAGTTGAGCCAGCACGCCACGCTTAGCGACATGCCGGCGGGTACCAATGTGCAGACGCTGGCTGAGGTTTCGCAGGAGATGGGATATCCGGCGAACTTCCCGGATGGATGGACGCTGCCGGCGCTGACAAATGTACCCAGCGCTGGTGAGATGACCGGGCCGATGGCTGGCCCGAACGGCAAGGCGATGGCGGCACCCCCGAAGACAAAGAGCGGCAAGC
>JAJXUS010000321.1:1061-3598 GCA_021782675.1 Acidobacteriota bacterium | reverse complement strand
AGAAACCAGGAATCGCGATGAGTAGAGCAGATTCCCTGCGGAAATAAAACAACGAGAGCCAAGGCTTTTGCTGTTCTGGTTGTCATTCCCGAAGGGAATCTGCTTCTAGTTTGCCGGCTCGCGGGGAGGACCGCCGGATGATGCGCGGTCCCGGCCCTTATTTTTTGCCCGTATACACCACGCGCCAGATCGAGTTCGATCCATCGTCGGTGAACATCAGCGAGCCATCCTGCGCCACCGTCACGCCCACCGGCCGGCCCCATACGTCGCCGTCCGGCAGCACAAAGCCGGTGACAAAGTCCTCATACACGCCGGAGGCTTTGCCGTCCTTGAGCGGCACGCGGATGATCTCATACCCCGCGCGCGTGCGCTTGTTCCAGGAGCCGTGCTCGGCGGCAAAGATGTCGCCGTGATACTTCTCCGGAAACTGGCTGCCGGTGTAGAACGTGAGCTGCAGCGACGCGGAGTGCGGCTGGATCAGCACATCCGGCGTGATGACTTTGTCCTTCAGCTCCGGATGCTTGCCCTTCAGCGTCGGGTCCCAGTGGCCGCCCATGTAGAACCACGGCCAGCCGTAGAAGCCGCCCTTTTGCACGTGCGAGATGTAGTCCGGCACCAGGTCGTTGCCCAGCGTGTCGCGCTCGTTGGTGGAGACCCAGAGCTGTCCGTTCGCTGGATTCACCGCCAGCCCTGAAGGGTTGCGGATGCCGTAGGCGTAGATACGGAAGTCCTTGCCCTCCGGCGTGTAGGCCAGAATGTTGGCGCGGTGCTTCTCCGCCGGATGCGTATCCGGGTCGTCATGGTTGGAGTGCGACCCGACGCCGACGAACATTGTCTTGCCATCCAGAGAGAACACGACATTGCGCGCCCAGTGGCCGCCGCCCGCGGGAAGATCGGGCACGATGGTCTGCGCGCCGCCGGTCGCCTTCATATCGCCGTTATGGTACGGAAAACGCACCACGGAGCCGGTATTGCCGACATAGACCCATTGCGGATTCGGTCCCGGCGGGTAGAACGCAATGCCGAACGGCATCTTCAGCCCGGTGGCGAACACATCACTCTTCTCCGGCTTGCCATCCTTCGTCATGCCGCGAAACACGCGAATGTCGCCCGGCTGGCTCTCCGCCACAAACAGGTCGCCATTCGGCGCTTTGATGATCAGGCGCGGATTGTCAAGGCCGGTCGCATACTGCTGGACCGTAAAACCGGGTAATGTCTTCGGCCACATGTTGGCTGGCCGCGGCACAATATGCGCGCCGTTTTCGGCGGACTGCGTGGCGTAGGGCTGGGGCAGATCGGCCAGTGTAATCTTGCGCTTCAGTCCAGGTTTTTCCAGTTTGTAGTTCGTGAAAGCAGACTGACCGGTGAGAACGTTTCCATTACTCTGCGCAAAAGCCGTACCCGCGCAGAGACATGCCGTGACAAGCAGCGCGCGGCGGCAGCCGATCGTGATCATGCGGGATTCTCCTGTTGTGGTCGATGGAAACAGAAAACGGGCGACGAACTCCGAGGCAACAATCCATAAGATGCAATGGACGCTGCCTGGACCAAAGGGAAAACCCCTTCGCACCCCTCTTGCGAAGATTATACGAACCCGCGCCCCGGCCGCGTATGCACGGACCGGGTGTTACTGCACGGCTTCGGCGTGCCCGCCGGCGTCCGCAACATGCAGCGGAGCGTTGCGAATGGTCAGCCAGTCGGTGTGGACGCGATCCCAGTTCTGCAGCAGAAGGCCCTCCGCCGCAAAGTACGCCCGCACCCGCGCCGAGTTCCAACCGGCGATGTCCTGCAGGATGGGCACCAGCACTGCCAGCGCGTCGTCGCTCAGCACCGTGCGTTTTGCGATCTGCGTGATGAATGGATTTTCTGAGACGGCGATCGTGTGGCCGTCATGCCGGTTCAGGTGCAGCATCACATGCACATCGGAGCTTCCATCCCCGACATACACCACGCGGTCGTGGCTCAGGTTGCGCAGTGCCCGCAACTCCTCGACGACGACAACTTTTCCATAGCCCGCCGGGACGCGGACAATCGACTGAATCTCGCCCGTCTGCGGATCATGACGGAACTGCGTGCCGAAGATCCGGTCAGCCGGCACAATACCTTCGAGTGCAGACTGAATCGCATCCTCCGGCGCCGCCGACACGACAAAGAACGAAAAGCGCAGGGCATCCAGCCGCTCCAGCAGCTCCAGCATGCGCGCAATGTTTCCCTTCAGCCGGATGCGCTTGCCCGCCGCCCACAGATGCTCCCGGCGTACGCAGCGGTATTCGGGATCGTGCAGCAGCAGATAGGGCAGTTCCCCGCCCTGCTGCACCAGGCGGATGTCCGCCAGCCCGCGCACCCGCTGCTCAAACCCGGCGATGCCCATCATCTCGCTCAGCACCACGCCGGTGTCGTTAAAACTCAGCGTCTGGTCAAAGTCACTGACCAGGAGAATCTCCTGCTTGTTGCTGTTTGGCTGACTCATTGAAGACCTCCTGCGGATGAAAACCAGCAGCGCCTGAACGGCGCGCAGACTGCAGATTTCCAGAGTC
>JAJXUS010000321.1:0-1051 GCA_021782675.1 Acidobacteriota bacterium | reverse complement strand
GCAGGCATTGGCGCTCGATTACAATTCCGTGAGGATCCAAAGATTTATAGACCGTAGAAGTTTGCCGCATCCCATGGGAAAGGTGCCGCAGAGCCTCCCGACCATGCCCTCTTCAACACGCACGCAGGCCGCCGACTGGCTCGATCGCGTCACCACAGTGCCGATGCTCTGGTCAGGCACCGTGCTTGCCGCGCTCTCTGTCGCCGCCTCGGTACGCAACGGTCTGCGCCGCGCGCATGACTTTCAGTGGAGCCCGGCGCACCTGCTGGCCGCGCACCAGAACCCCTGGACCACGTATCTCTCCGGCGATCCGCATCACGCCATCCTGCTGAACCAGGTTCCCAATTATCTGCACCTTCTGTACGTGCTGATGCTGCCGCTGGGGTATCTGCCGCAGCTTCCCGCACGGGCCATCTGGGCGCTGCTGAATCTGGCGATGGTGCTGGCCAGTTGCGCGTTGCTCAGCCGGCTGTATGAGCTGCCGCCGCGCCGCGCCTGGCTGTTCACCATTCTGGTGCTGACGGGCACGCCGTTCCGCGTCACCGTGGGCAATGCGCAGGTCACGGCGCTGGTGCTGCTCGCATTTTCGCTGTGGGCGGTTGCGCAGCGCGCGGCCGTCCGCGGTGCTCTGCTTGGCCTGGCATGGGTCAAGTACAGCGTGCCACCGGTGCTGGCGCTGTTTCTGCTGCTGCGCCGCCAGTGGAAGCTGCTGTTTGTCTCTGCAGTGCCGTTGCTGGGCGGCTGGCTATTCTTCGTGGCGTGGCTGCATGCCGCGCCGCTCGCTCTCGCCGCGGAGCCCTTTCGCTGCGCCACCAGCAACGTATCGCCGGGGCTGGCCAACGTCATGGCCGTCACGGAGCTAACGCTGCGGCGGCTGCCTTTGTTTCATCCCGCGCCCGACCGCCTCTACCTGGCGCACAACAGTGCCGACCCGCCCTGGGCCGCGTATCTGGTCGCGCTGGTCGTGGCACTCGGCATCGCTGCCTGGGTGGCGCGCCTGGCGCGTCGCGTGGATGCCCGCGTCTGCCTCGCGCTCCTGCTGGCCGCCAGC
>JAJXUS010000320.1 GCA_021782675.1 Acidobacteriota bacterium | reverse complement strand
GTCGACGAAAACATGACCTACGGCGCCATGATGACATCGCTGAACACGCTGAAGCAGGACATGGGGAATCGGACGCAGTCCTACCAGGCGCAGATCGCGGATCTGCAGAACCGGATCAAGGGGATGGGCGCGGCAACAGGGGCTGCGCCAGGGAGCGCGGCGGCCGCTGGGCAGAGCTTGGCGCCGGGAGCTGGCGGCGGGGCTGACCTGTTTGGGCAGTTTGGAGGAGCGAAACACTGATGGCGAGCGTACCGACAGTTCCGATGATCGCGCCGAATGGCGAGTCCGGGGAGATCCCGCAGAACCGGATGCAGGACGCAATGAACGCTGGGTTCAAGCCAGCGGTGCCGATGGTGGCGCCGGACGGCTCGACGGGCTGGATCCCTCAGGATCGCGTGCAGGAGGCGATCCAGAAGGGGAATTTCAAGACGCAGGTGAATCCGAAGATCATCTCGGCGCTGACGGCCAACCCCGACGGCGAAGGCACCTACGACATGACGACTCCGGATGGGCGCACGATTTCGGTCCCGTATTCGCAGGTGCCGGTGGCAACCGGAATGCAGGGTTACGCCTTCAACGGGGGCAGCGGCGCGCAATACGAGAAGGACGCGGCGGCCGATCCGCATCGGCCGACCTTCTGGAATGCGCTGACGAATCCTGTGGGGGCTGGAGGGCAGGCGCAAGGCGTTCTGGGTGCCGTTGAGCAGGCTGGCGGACAGGCGATCAAGACAATGGCACAGCCGCTAATACATCCAATCGACACGGTGAAGGGAGCTGCGAAAGCTGCTGGATATGTGGGTGGTAACCTCATCGGATTGCCTGATGTGCCTGATGAGTGGAATCCGATCACCGGGATGCGTAATCAATTCCTTGCTGACCAGAAACAGGGTGGGACGACGCTGGCCCTTGAAAATCTTCTTGGAAGCGTCGGAGGCATGATAGAGGGCGGACGCGCGATGGGCGCGGTGGCCGAGCCTGCGGTTAGGGGCCTTCTCCGCGCAACCGGGAGGGGACTGCAAGGAGGCGGCGAAGGGCTGGCCGAATCTGCGTTAGGAGTGCGCAATACGGATCGCGCATTCGACGCTAACCCTGGACGCGCCATTCTGGATGAGACGACTGGATTTAAGCCGTCAACTATCGCAGATGAGGCCCAGGAGCGCCTTGCGGATCTTGCGATCGAGCGCGCGCAATTGGCGAAAGCTAACCCTGGGCCGGTAAATTTCGCCCCAGCGCGACAGGTCGCCGCCGATGCCATGCAGGAGCAAGCTCTACGAAATGCAATCCCACAGATCAACCGCATGGCTCCTCTCGCCGAGCAGATGAGAACGCAGGGCGAGCCTAGCGGCGGCTGGCCAATCGGAGTGAGGCCACCGCGGCCAGCCGGGAGACCAATTCCGCCATTTGTGGAGACGCCCGAGGCGCTAAACCTGCGTGAGGGCGTCGGCAATTATGCAGCAGACAAGCCGTGGACCGGGAAGGCCTCAGCTGATCCGCTCCGCGGAATGGTGCGCGGTGTATACGGCTCCATGAGCGACAGCATCCACAACACTGTGCCAGAGATTGCACCAATTGATGCGGCAATGCACGATCTGATTCCCGTTGCGCAGAGGGCAGGCGAGACCGATCTAAACGCTTCGACTTTACAGCGCGTGGCGGGGCGTTTTTCGCGGCCGACCGGCGCTCTGACCGCGGGTGTCGCTGGAGGGGCCGAAGGGTTTCACCTTGCCGGGGTGCCGGGCGCGGTGGCCGGCGGCATCGCCGGACTCGTGACGCCGGAGATCCTTGCTGATCCGGCTGTGCAGATGGCGATTGCCCGGGCTGCGGATCGCGTTGGCAATGCGGCACAAGGCGCCGCGCCTCTGGCTGCCGCTGGCGCTGGTGCGGCGGCGCGTGCGGTTGCTGCTTCGTCGCCGAGCCAATCGCCATCGGCAGACGTTTCTGTTCCGATCACGGACGCGGACAGGATGGGTCCGAATGGGAACCCTAATTTCTATTCGGATGCCGCGGTGCGCGCGAGGCGAGCGTTTTACGCGATGTTAGGGGGAGCGAAGAACGAAAACAAATAAGTGTGCTATGCTTTATTCCGCGAGGTGAGACGTGATCTTCATTTTCATCGCGGCCGTTGCCCTGCTCACGCAGATGTGGGTTGCTTTTGTGGAAGTGCGCGAAACGCGAAAGGGCCGCAGGCGCGACTTCAGCGGCTTGTTGCTGGCCCTTGGCTTGTTTATTGGGTGCGTTTTAGTCTTCGGTTAAGGCGGCGGCTAGTTGCAATTTGTAGTCATGATGCCCGTCATGGAAATTGTCGTGCAATTGGTTTGCAGACGATTTGCATTCGGGTTCACCGGCATGGGCAGCTGATAAGGCTGCGGCGTCCTCAGCAACGATCTCAGCAATAGGTATCGATCAAGCGCGCTAGGCTGCGGCTGCGGCGATTGCACGATCACTGTGCGCGACGCGGCTTGCGGATTGTCTTTGAGCGCCAGCTTCCAAAGCCGGTCGTTGTCTGCCCGGAGGCGGTCGTTGTCTGCCTGCAGGCGCGTGATGGTGTCCGTGGCTTCTTTGAGGGCGCTGGCAAAATCGCCGAAATGGAGCGGGTGACCGCCCTGACTTAGCGATGCGGCTATCTGCGAGATGGGGACGAATTGAAGGTGCTGGACGCCATTGACCGTGAAGACGAACGGCATGACGCCTTCGGCATCCTTCTGACCTGAGACAAGCAGTACAGCGCGCGGCGCATATTGGATAGCCTCCGGCGTCTGTGCGCCGATGTGTAGCGTAAATATCATCAGCAAAGCGAGCAGAGTGGAAGTTTTGATCGGCGCGTAGAGGGCGTGAAGGGCGGCGCGGGTTGCGGAGCGCAACGCGTGGCCGCGCTGGAAGTGGATGCCGGGGAGGCGTTCTCCGTGTTTGCCGGTGCAGGGTGCGCCAATGTGGGCGCGGCAGACGGGGCAGGCGGTCTGATATTCGCGGCGGATTCTCATGATGGTTCCTTTCTGGAAGGTTGACGGTGAGCGGGGCAGGCTGCGCGCAGTTCGCGGGCCGAGCAGAGCTTGCCGCATTTGGGGCACGCCGAGATGACCTTGGCGCGGCCGGCGAAGGTTTTGCGCATGGCGGCGAGGGCGCGGCCGGCATCTTGTGCGCGCAGACGCTGCGCGGGCGTGGTGGATGGAGATTTGCCGGGTTCGGATCTGCGTGGCATATACACACGTTAGCGCAGTTGTGCATGAGAGTCAATCGTTTTTTTCTACAACTTTGAAGGGATCGACGAATGAGGAAACGGTTAGTTTTCGCCCTGGCGGCGCTGTATGCACTGACGGCCGTGGGCGCGGCCGCGCAGACGAATCGCTTTGCGCACATCAACCTGGTGTCCGGCGACCCGACGGGACTCGCGTGCCAGCCCACGACGATTGTGCAGAGCAGCACGACGGGACAGCTCTACTGCTGCCCGGCGAGCGGCTTCTATGGCGCGTGCAACGCTTCGAGCGCCAGCATGGTGTATCCAGGCGCGGGCGTGGCTGTGTCGACAGGAACGGCGTGGGGCACGTCGCTGACGCTCTTTGGCGCGCTGACGGGCGTGGCCAGCTCGGGCGATCCGGGG
>JAJXUS010000319.1 GCA_021782675.1 Acidobacteriota bacterium | reverse complement strand
GACAAACTCGCTCTGCTTGCCCAGTTGCTTCAGCGTGCGGGTCAGCGCCGCGCCGCCGCCATGCACCACGGCCACCTGGTGTCCCTCGCGCGCCAGCTCTACAATCGCTGCCAGTGAGGCTTCGAGCGTCGCCGGATTTTCCAGCCCCGCGCCGCCCAGCTTGATCACGAATTTCATACCAGCCCCTCCTGCTCCGGCCAGCCGAACATCAGGTTCATGTTCTCGACCGCCTGTGCGGATGCGCCTTTCATCAAATTGTCGAGACACGCCACCACAATCAGCCGCTGCCCGTCGGGCGCCAGTGCAAACCCGAGATCGCAGTAGCTGCTGCGCACCACGTGCTGAATCTCCGGCAGCCGTATCCCGCGCCAACGCACCAGCGAAGCGTCCGCGTAGAAGGTGCGAAACAGCCCGTCAATCGTGTGCGCCGCAGTGCGCGTCTTGAGCGGCACATAGACGGTGGAAAAGATTCCCCGCGGAATGGGCAGCAGATGCGGCGTGAACGTTATCTGCTCCTCCCTCAGGTGCAGTTGCTCCAGCAGCTCGCCCAGGTGCCGGTGGCCAAACACCGCATAGGCGGAGAGATTGTCTGCTGCATGCATAAAATGCGTCTTCGGCGTCGGCGTCTTGCCCGCGCCAGAGACACCGGACTTCGCATCGCACACAATCCCGCGCTCACTGTCCACCACTCCGGCCCGCACCAGAGGCGCCAGCGCCAGAATCAACGAGGTCGCATAGCAGCCAGGATTCGCCACCAGCCGCGCCGTGCGGATGGCCGCGCGGTGCAGCTCCGGCAGCCCATACACCGCTTCGGCCTGTGCCGCATCGGCCGCCGCCGTGTCCGCATCCGTCAGGTTGTAGACGGCGCGATGCCTGGGCACATGCAGCCGCCATGCGCCGCTCAAATCCACCACCCGCACGCCCTGCGCCAACAACCGCGGCACCCACGCCCGCGACTCCTCATGTGGCGTCGCCAGGAAGATCAGCTTCACGCCGCGCTCCGCAAGTGTCTCCCAGCGGAACGGCTCGACCATTGCGGACGTGCCGTCATGACGGGCCAGATGGGGATGCAGATCGGTCAGCGTCACGGCTTCATGACCATCCGCTGCGGCACGCCCAAAAAAGTCCGGCGGCCGGCCCTGCAGCCTCGGATGCGCCAGCAGAAGCCGCGCCAGCTCCGCGCCGGCATAGCCGCCCACACCGGCGACCGCCACCTGGGGAAGGTCCGCCATCATTCTCCAATCAGCTCTTCCAGCCGCTGGCGTAAACGGCTGGCATGTTTCTGGTCCTGGCAGATGATCAGGATTGTGTCATCACCGGCGATGGTGCCCAGCACCTCCGGCAGCTCCTCGTGGTCGAGCGAGGCCGCCACCGGCTGCGCACCGCCGGTCGTCGTGCGCACCACCAGCTGGTTCATCGCCTGCCGCACAGACAGCCCAAAGTCGCGAAACACGGTGTCGAGCGATGGCATGTCATCGTCGTCATCCGCGCCACCGTTCGGCAGGGAATAGCCGCCCGGCCCCTTCACCAGCCGCAGGTCGTGGATATCGCGCGAAAGCGTCGCCTGGGTCACATCGAAGCCACGGCGCACCAGCCGGCGGCGCAGCTCGTCCTGGCTGGCCACAGGACCAGCTTCCAGCAGCGTGCGGATAGCAGCATGGCGTTCGTGCTTCATTCATGCATAATCATACATTCCAATGTATAAATATGCAAAACGCGTTCGGTCTTCGGCGAGCCACAGCGCTGGCGTGCAGATTCAGGGCACAAATCGGTTGTCACGCCCGCACTAGGTTCATTACTCTCACGGCATCTCGCTTGCCTTTTGGAGCTGTGCCATGAAAGTCACCGTGATTCTTGCCCGCATTTTGCTGGGCTTCGTATTTGCCGCTGCCGGGCTGTTCGATCTCTTAAACCTGGGCAAACTGGGTGGCTTGCCGCCTGACGCCATGACGTTCCTGTCGCTGTTGGTGGCGCATCATTACACTCCATTTATCGGGCTCATTATGCTGTGCGGGGGCGTGCTGCTGCTGGTGGGCCGCTTTGTCCCCATCGGCCTCGTGCTGCTGGGGCCGATCCTGATCAATATCCTGTTGTTTCACTTTATGTTTCACGCGCCCGGTGTCGCCACGGGACTGGTCTGCACCGTGCTTGAGATTTTTCTGATCTGGGCCTACCGCTCCAGCTTTCGCGGAATCTTTGTTGCCGCCCCGGACATTGGCTGAGATCGAAGCCGCCTGATCCGGGCTGGGCGCGCTTCTCAGGCGTATGCAACAGCCCGGCGCTGTTTAGAAGCGATTACGCGGCCCGCCTACGGATTCGCAGCCTTGATGGCCGCTGCCCACTGCTGCAGCTCACTGAGAGAAATGTTCGCCACGCCATCCCCGGTCGCGGTCGTGTTCCAAATCTCAATCTCCGTCGGGTGGTAGGTGGTGATGGCATACGGCACCAACGTGGACCACGCCACCGTCGGGCCATCGGTCTGGAACTCCAATGGGGAGATTGCGGGAGGCGTCTCTGCCTGCGCCGCGGTGGTCAGCGACTGAAATTCTGCATAGATCGCCGGCAGGTTCTGGTTGGGCAGCGGGTTGTTCAGATCGTGGTTTGCAACAACGGCCCGCGTCCCCAGCGCGGCGCGGAACGCCTGCATGACCTGGATCGGAAATGCCGTGTCGGCTTGCCCGGTCGCGGTAAGGAACAGCGGGTTGAAGGTGTAATCGAGCGGCGTTTGCTTCCACGCAGCATAATCGCCGGGTGCATTGGAAAGGCAGGCCTCCATCTGCGCATCCGTGTACCCGGCGGCCTCCAGCGCCTGAATCGACGCCGTTTCTCCGGGCAGTACGAATGGCTCTGCGGTGATGGACGAGCATACGCTGATGGCCACCTCGCCGATCAGCGGGTTGGAGTCGTACTCCGAAGACAGATGGTTTTGCAGCCCCGTCCAAAGCTGGCTGTAGGCGGCGGTCCAGAAATCCGGCTCTTTATAGGTCGTGTTTGTTTTACTGTCGGTGAGGGTCACTGAGCCGACCTGCTGCAATACCCATGCGGGAGAGTTAACACCGGCAAAGATGCGTAGCTTGGAGATTAAAGGCGTCGCGGGATATTGCTGGTTGTAGGTCTGGACAGTCTGTAGTGCAGACACCAGCGCCGAGTCGTCGAACTGATTTGGCTGCGGCTCCAATTGTGCCCACGTCAGTTCAATCACCGCTGCGGAGTAGACGCCCGGATGTGTGTTCGCCTCCAGCAGCCGGTTCTGCGGCAGGCCGCTCCCGTTGAAAAAGCTTTCGCTGCCCATCGTCACCAGCCCCGCGAGCGTAGACTTTGCTTGCCCAGTCCCGCCGCCAGAGCCGCCCGAGCCACCATTGCCGCCACTGCCACCAGAGCCGCTCGCCGCCATCGAGCCACCGCCACATCCGCTCAGCACGCAGAACAGCAGAACACCTGCAAACAATAATCCAGCTAGAGGAAGCCACCGCCGTTTGCTCGCCATCGCAATATCTCCTGCGTCGGGAAACCCTGAAATGCAGGCAAAAGTTGCGCGGTATCCCAATATTTGCCTCTTCGGCGCCGACTGCCGAGAGAGACAATCGCGTCTATTCTACCAGTT
>JAJXUS010000318.1 GCA_021782675.1 Acidobacteriota bacterium | reverse complement strand
GGGGATCACACCGTCAATCACCTTGATCGACTGCACCGCATTCGAAGTAAGCTGATTGGAAAACGTGCGGCTCTGCTGGTCAGAGACCGGCTGCCCGTCGATGCTGAAGGTCGTATCCGCATGCTCTCCCAGCGGGTGGAACATGCCGTTCGAGTCCGCCGCAACCCCCGGTGTCGCCAGCGTAATGGCTGAACTGAGGCCGTTTTCCGCATCATCGGTCGGCAACGTCTGCAGCACAGACATATTCACGTCCGTCGGAGCACTCGGGTTCCCGTTCAGCAGGTCACCGCTGTCCGCATTCACGGTAACAGTCGTGCTGGCGGCCGCGAGGCTCATCGTGAAGGATTCGGAGACCGGAACGCTGCCCACCACATTCACATCCTTCACCAGCGCACCAAAACCGGGAGCGGTGATCGTCATGTGATAGTTGTTCAGCGGTACGTTCGCAAACTCGAAATGGCCGGCTGCGTCGGATTGAACCGAACGCGTAAAGCCGGTGACAGGATTCAAAATCGTTACCGTCGCGCCGGAAACCACTGCGCCCGACGGATCGACGATGTTGCCTTGAATGCTGCCACCGGAGCTGCCGGCTGCAGCTCCCCACAGCCGCGCCGCAGGAGCGGCGGCCAATAGAAAAATCAGGAATGCACGGAGAATGCGCGAGGACAAATCATGATCCTTTCACTGGAAAGCGCAGATGGTTGACTCTTTTGCGAGAGGCCATGCGGGCATTCAGACAGCGGAAGGAGGACCTCGCGTAGCGCGCAGACTGAGAGAAGCGGTTTTGACGGAATGGAGTACCGGAGAAAAGACGGTCTCAGCCGCAACGCCCGGGAGACAGGCACAAGGGGCATGCGCCGCCATGGGCGCCGCGGCATGCAGTGAAACGCAGATTGCACAATGATCGGGAGCACCCTTGTCGAGCAAGGGGTGCAGATGACACACCGGCAGCAACATTGCCGTCAGCACCAGCAGGATGCTGAGGACGATGGACCCTGTCTTCCGTGGATCGCGGTGAGGTGGGGTCATTGGCAAAGAGCCGGGCCGGTAGTCGGCACCAGACAGTAGTTTACCGGACGGGCGCAAACCCGGTCTTTTCGACGACCAGCCGCTCGGCCGCCGCACAGACTTCCTCGAGCGACATCGCCGTCGTGTCGAGATGCACGGCATCCGCCGCTGGCACCAGCGGAGAAGCAGCCCGACTGCGGTCGCGTTCGTCGCGGTCCCGCACCTCCGCTGCGGCGGCCGCGGCACTGCGCTCGACGCCTGGATTCTGTAGAAACCTGCGCTGGCCGCGAACATCAGGAGCAGCATCAAGGAAAATCTTCACATCGGCATCGGGGAACACGTGGGTGCCGATGTCCCGGCCCTCCATCACCACGCCGCCCGCTGCTCCCATGCCGCGTTGGCGGCTCACCATCCAGGCGCGAACTGCGGGATGCACGCTCACGCGCGAGGCGGCCTCCGCCACATCGCTGTCGCGCAGACGGGCGGTCACGTCCCGGCCATCCAGCAGGACGCGGTTGCGGATTTCCTTGGGATTCGGTTCCAGCACGATGGTTGTCCCCGCAGTCAGGGCTTCCAGCGCGTCGGCGTTATCCAGAGGAATCTCTTGTTCGAGTGCTTTCAGTGCGAAGGCGCGGTACATGGCTCCGGTTTCGAGGTTCAGCAGACCGAAGCGAACCGCCAAAAACGCTGCCAGCGTGCTTTTCCCGGCGCCGGCCGGGCCGTCAATCGCGACGACAGGTCGCTGCCGCGCGCTCACCGGCCTTTGCCCTTGCCTTTTCCGCCACGCGCACCCCCGCCCGATTTTCCGGTGGGCTTCTTGCCGGACTTGGATCGTCCGGACGACTTGCTGATCAAACCTTTTTTCGCCCAGAACGGCTTCTTCGATGGTGCGCCTTCCCGCGAACGGTCGCCAGCGGGTGAGTCCCCGCCACGGCTCTCTGGCGGTCGGCCTTCGGTGGTCCGACGCTTCGGTGGCGCGCCTGTACGCGGCCGGTTGTCATCGCCGCGCGGACCCGCGGGCTTGCTCCAGTGTTTTGACGGGCGTTCGCCATCGCCCGCTCCGGCGTCGGGCCGGCGGCGCTTAAACGGCGGTGCTGTGGACGAACCGCGCGGGCCGCCGGAAGCTCCTCCTCCACGTGGACGAAAGCCTGGCCGACGATCCATGCGACGATCCTGGGACTCCCGATCTTGAGGTCCGCGGTCTTCGCCAAATTTGGGACGCGGACGGAAGGGTCGTGGCGACTCGCCATCCTCTGCGCGCCGAAAGCTCTTGAAACCGCCAGCGGGCGGCGCCGGACGATCGCCCGCAGGCTTGCGCGGAAATTTCCTGGGGCCTGCCTCGCCGCGGGAAGCATCGCGGGGTGGCCCTCCCCACGGCCGTGAGGGACGGGCACCAAAGCTGGGACGCCGCTCGCCATCTCTCTCCTGACGCGGCGGACCACTGCGGAATGGCTTGCGCGGGGCAGCAAATCCTCCACGATCCCCGGCTGCATCCCGCCGCGGCGGCCCGCTGCGGAATGGCTTGCGCGGTCCGGAGAATCCGCCCCTGTCCCCCGCGCCGGTGCGCTCGCGGCCGCCCGATGGCGCGCGATCGCCAAAGGCCGGGCGGTCGGTCTTTCCATAAGCCGGACGGTCGGTACGGGGACGGCGATCGGCGAAGCCCTGACGATCTCTCCTGCCCTGCGAATCGCGGCTTGCACCGCGATCTTCCCGCGGGCGCCGGTCAAAGGTACCGCCGGGCGCGTCCGTCTTCGAACGCCACTCGGATGCGGGCCGCTTCGGCCGCTCCCGATGCTCTTCTGCCGCCAGCTCGATGGTAGGCGCCTCCGGCCACTCACCCATCGCTACGCCCTGGCCGGCCAGCGTCAGGCATGCCTTGCCGTGCACATCCACCATGTCAAGCTGCCGCAGCGCGCCCAGCGTGCGAATCACTTCGCGCAGCTTGGACTGTGGCGCGACGGGCGCCAGAAAGGCGAGCACCTGCTCCTCTTCCGCCGCAATCACTGCGGCGATATACAGCGAGATCAGCCCGGAGTATGCCTCAGCCTGGCCCGTAGACGCCCCAGCCGCCGCCTGCTGCGGAAAGCGCCGCGCAATCAGGTCCCACTGGGGCGATGTGCTGCGGGAGGAGCCCGCCGGCAGCGGGAACGCATACAGATGCGTCCACAGTTCTTCCAGCGCGCGCAGAATGGCCGCCTCCGTCATTTCGCTGCCGAGGGCCGTCTGCATCTCGCTGAGCGTCATGGCTCCGCGCTCGTTCAGCAGCTCCCAGCAGTGCAACGCCAGCGTGGAAACGCGCTCGTTGCCGGTAACGGACGGCGCCGACCGGGCGTTGCCGCGTGGATGCAGCGCCAGAAAATACCGCAAAATGTCCGGGCTGATGATGAGATCTGCATCGGCCGACGCCGTACCCAGCCGCAACGGCAGCGCTGCATTCGATTCAAGCAGCCGCGCCAGCAGATCGCGGCCGCGCGACAGCTCCCCGGCACTGGGCACAGACGCGGGGCGGCCCACCACGGCCTCCAGCAGACTGGCGTGCGGTGGCGCTCCGGCAGCGGGCGGCAGAAACGCACAGCAGCCAATCTCCTGCAGCCACGCCGCGGCGCTC
>JAJXUS010000317.1 GCA_021782675.1 Acidobacteriota bacterium | reverse complement strand
CGCGAACACCAGCAGCAAAAGGAGATAGATGACGAAGTGCCGATGCTCCGCGCCCGCCCGCCACGCGGACCGCATGCGCCAGGCATTTTGCGCAAAAAACAGCGCGAAGATGGCGAAAAAGACGCCGGTCACCTGATGCCACAGAGTTCCGGCGGCGCTACGAAACGGCGTCCAGACGGCGCGGGTAAACCCGGCACCGCCACGGGCGGCGCGGCGGCCAATCTCCCGCGCCTGCGGGGTGGAAGCCTTGGCGGTCGCGGACTGCGTCCGGCCAGCCGCAGCCGGACGCGGCGCCGGAGCAGCCTGCCCCGTCTGCGTCCGCTCCCGCAGCATTTTTGCGGCTACACGCGCACCTACGCCGAGTTTGCGGCCCAGCTTCTGATAGCTCACAACCCCAAAGTGTAGCAGCGCAAAGGCTGCGTCTGCGGACGGCGGGGCTGCCGCAAGGTACGGATTGCCCTGTGCCGCGAAGCCACGTATGGTAGGGGAAAGACCGCTGCTCGCAGCGCCCGGGAGGCACTCTTGAACCGCAAAATCCGCAGCTTGATTGAGCAGCTTGGCGAGGCAATCCACGAGACGGTCGCAGAGTCAGAGCAGATCGCGGGCGTCGTTCGCCGCATCCGCGCCGAAGGGTTTGAAGTAATGCTGATGCTGGAGGCAACGATCGGTCTGAATGAGGCGGAGACCAGCGACGCAGCGCCTGCGGAGGGCGAAGCCCCCGGTTCTGGGCCATTCACGGCGCAGGATTTGAGCTTCCTGCGCTCCCTGCGCATTCGCGTCACAGAAGATTCTGAGGATAGCGAACCCTCGAAATAACGCTGCCGCCCGACGACTGCCTACACCGTTGATTCCTCCTCAGGAATCCCTGTTCCGCGATGCCCGCGCGCGGAGTATTCTGGTGGCAACACCCCATGCCGGAACCATTCAACAGGGACGATAAGGTCTCGTCGATCAAGCTGACGGCCTTCCAGTACGTCATTGCACTGATTCTGGTGATTCTGGTCTCCGGACTCTGGCGGCTGCAGGTGCTGGGCGCGCAAAATTACCGGGCGTTGGCCGAGGCCAACCGCATCCGCAAAGTGCCCATCCTCGCGCCCCGGGGCAAGATCTACGACCGCGACGGCCGCCTGCTGGTCGATAACTACCCCTCAGTCACCTGCTTTTTGGTTCCGGATCAGGCCCACGACCTGCAGGCAGACATTCCGCTCATCGCCACCGGCCTGCACATCACACCGGAGCAGCTTCGCAGCACGCTGAACCACTACCGGCATCAGCCAAAATATCAGCCCATTCCTCTGCGGCAGGACATTACGCCGGATGAGCAGGCCTTCATCGCGGCTCACTCCAACGAGTTGCCGGAGCTGGAAACGATTGAAGAGCAGCGCCGCCTGTATCCCGAGAACGGCTTTGCCGCCCACCTGATCGGCTATGTCGGCGAAGTGTCGGAGGAGATGCTCGACGATCCGCGCTACGCCTTCTATCAGCCGGGCGACGTGGTGGGACGCTCAGGCGTGGAAGAAGCCTACGATTCGATACTCCGCGGGCAGGATGGCTCGCGCGACGTAATCGTCGACAGCCATGGACGTGAACTGGGCGTATTGGGTACGGAGCCTGCCACCCCTGGAAAATCGCTGCGTCTGACGATCGATCTCGATGTTCAGAAGGCCGCCGAGGAAGCCATGGGCAATCGCGAGGGGGCCGTGGTCGCCCTCGATCCGCACACCGGCGAAGTGCTCGCCATGGTCTCGCGACCCACCTTCGATCCGAACCAGTTTGCCGTGCGCATCGGCCGCAAGGAGTGGAGCTCGCTCATCACCAATCCCGAGCATCCGCTGATGAACAAGACGATCCAGGCCATGTCGCCTCCGGGTTCGACCTTCAAAATCATCATGACACTCGCCGGCCTTCAGGAGGGCGTCGCACAAAACCTTAAAGTCGATTGCCAGGGTGGCGCGAACTTTTATGGCCGCTTTTTTGCTTGCGACCGTCGCCACGGGGCAGTGGATATTCACAATGCATTGCCCTATTCCTGCGACACCTATTACTACACACTGGCGGTTAAGCTCGGCATCGACACCATCGCGAAATATGCCCGCGAGTGCGGCATCGGGGAAAAAACCGGTATCGACCTTCCCGATGAAATCGCTGGGATCATGCCCTCGACGGAATGGGCGAGGCGCAATTTCCATCGCAAATGGTATGCGGGAGAGACAGTATCTGTCGGTATCGGCCAGGGCGCGGTCGCGGTCACTCCCATCGAACTGGCCCGCGCCGTCGCGGGGATTGCTTCCGGCGGCGTCTTCTATCGTCCGCACGTTGTGTTCCCCAGCGAATTATCTTCGAATTTCCGCCAGTTCATTCTCGACACATATCCTGGCGCCGGGAACAAGACCCTCCCGATATCCCCCGCCGACTGGCAGATTATTACCGACGACATGGCCAATGTGACCCAGTCCCCAATCGGGACCGCTTATGTGACGGCGCACATGAACGACATCGACCTTGCAGGCAAGACTGGAACCGCGCAGGTCGTCAACCACAGCTTCGGAGCCAAAAAGGTATCGTCCGTCGTCAGCCAGCGCGCCAACGCATGGTTTGTCGGAGTTACTCCTCGCCGCAATCCGGATATTGTCGTTGTCGTCTTTTGGCAGCATGGCGGCTGGGGAAATTTTTCCGCGCCCATTGCGGCTCGCGTGATCGAAGCCTATGTGAATAAGCAGCGTCGCCAGACCCACAATCTGCCGGTGATGAACGTGGTGCAGACCCGGCCGCAAACCGCGCCCGCGACGCCGGCCACCACCCCCGCCAAGGCCCCGGATGTCGGCGCGTTAGAGGTTCCGCAGGCATGGCCTAAGGGATTTGCAAAAGGCGCAGTTCCGGCCGCGCCGGCAACACCGGCCACCAGCGATGCACGCGCGTCCGAGGGCGAAAAGCCGGCCGCTGCCGCGGACCACGCCCCGACGGAGCCGACCCGCTGATGCGCCGCTTCCTCTCGTTTCATGACTTCGACTGGACGCTGATGGCGTTTGTGGCTGCATTGTCCATCATCAGCGTGCTGGAGATTCACAGCGCCACGCTGCACACAAAATTCATCCACTTTGACGAAAAGCAGATCCTCTGGCTGGCCGGCGGTCTGGTGTGCATGTTTGTGCTATCGCTGATCGACTACCATCTGCTGCTGGATGCGGCGATCTGGGCCTATGGCATCTGTCTGTTTGCGCTGATCGCTGTGCTGGCCGTCGGTCAGAAGGTTTTGGGTGCGCGCCGCTGGATTCGTCTTCCCGGGGGGATACAGTTCCAGCCTTCGGAGTGGGTCTAGCTCATCCTCATCGTGGTGCTGGCGCGCTATTTTTCGAACCTCGCCGGCCGGGAGCTCACCTGGAGGGACATCTTCAAAGGCATGGCGCTGGTCGGCATTCCCATGCTGCTGGTGTTGAAGCAGCCGGACCTGGGAACGGCGCTCACCTACGCGCCGGTTCTGCTGGCCGGGTTGTTTCTTGGCGGTATCCGTTTCAAACAGGCTGCGATCCTCTTTCTGGCGGGGGCCCTGGCCATTATTCCCGCCTGGTACAAATTCTTAAAGCCCTATCAAAAGCAGCGGCTAACCAGCTTTATCTC
>JAJXUS010000316.1 GCA_021782675.1 Acidobacteriota bacterium | reverse complement strand
CCATGCTGCGCACACCCATCTCAGAAATCTCCGCGGCCGTGCTGCGCGCGGATTCGCTCGATGCGCGATAGGTGATGGCGACGTCAGCGCCGGCCCGCGCCAGCGTCAGCGCGATCACGCGTCCGATCCGCCGGGCCGCCCCCGTCACCAGAGCGGACTTGCCGGCCAGCGGCTGGTCCGCTGCCCATATTGCGGGCTTACCCGTCCGGTTCAATGCTTTTTGGGCGCCGGTGCCAGCAGCGGACTGTCTGCCGGGGCCGCATGGCCCATCTCGGTATGCGGCGTGTTGGTCTGCAGGTCGTTGCTGGGGTGATTTTTGGCGTAGATCGAGTACTGCTCACCCGGCCGCAGCATTTTGATGGTGATGCTCTTTTGTTTCTCCGGCAGCTCGTATTCCTTGCCGTAGGTGCGATAGCCGGGCGCAATCACCTGCACCAGCACGTGGGATCCGACGGGGATCAGCCGCATGTCGGCCTGTCCCTGCTCATTGGTCTTCAGTTCCAGGTTTCCCTGGTCTTTTCCGTCGCTGGTCGCATGGAAAACGACGGCTGCATGCTGCAGCGGCTTTCCGTCCTGCGCCCGCAGCACGGTGACGAATATCTCCGCCATGGGTGGCAGAGGCTTGTATTTGCGTGGGTGGCGGTCGGAGGCCACGGACAGCCGCGGGAAGCCGGAACCGGCAAGCACCAGCACCGCGAGAGTCGCGCCAAATAGAGGTCTGCGCATAGGGTAAGTGTAACGCGGCGGGCGCCTTCCGGCCCAATCGCGGGGATGCAGGATTCCTGGGTGGCGGGCCTTTACGAACGGTGGGAACAGGAATAAACGCCAGCATCCTGCTGTGGGAAAATATTAGTGTCTTCCACTAACATTTATCTCCTGATCATTGACAATCGTTCCTGGCGTTGGCTATGCTAGCAGTCGTAGGGCGAGACTGCTAAAACGGTCTGCCTGACAGGTTTGCAGTTCTGCCAGCCGGTTCCCGGCAGGTGTCGCAGTAAAGATTTCGCTTCAAATTCGATCAAGGAGAATCATGAGTATGGCAAGTGCAAAAACCGCTGCAGCCACGTCTTTGACCCCGCTGCACGATCGCGTCGTTGTGCGCCGCATTGAAGAGGGCGAAACGATTCGCGGCGGCATCATCATCCCCGACTCCGCAAAAGAGAAGCCGCAGGAAGGCGAAGTGATTGCCGTCGGCAAGGGCAAGTCGAACGATGAGGGCAAGGTGTTCCCGCTCGACGTCAAGGCGGGCGATCACGTCCTGTTCGGAAAGTATTCCGGCACCGAGATCAAGATTGACGGCGAAGACTTCCTGATCATGCGGGAAGAAGAGATTCTCGGAATTCTGCACAAGAAGTAAAGGCCCTTTGAGTGTTGTGCGCGCCGGATGCCGGCAGCGCAGATGCGAAATAACGGATTCAAGCCGATTGAAAGAGGAGAAACAGGTTTATGGCAAAGCAGATTCTGCACGGTGAGGAATCGCGGCAGGCAATTTTGCGCGGAGTAAACGCGCTGGCAGATGCCGTGAAGGTGACCCTGGGACCGAAGGGCCGCAATGTTGTGATTGAAAAGAAGTTTGGCTCCCCGACCATCACCAAGGACGGTGTGACGGTGGCCAAGGAGATCGAGCTGCGCGATGCGCTCGAGAATATGGGCGCGCAGATGGTGCGCGAAGTGGCCTCCAAGACCAGCGACGTGGCCGGTGACGGCACAACGACCGCAACGGTTCTGGCGCAGGCCATCTACCGCGAGGGCGTCAAGACGGTCGCGGCGGGCGCCAACCCGATGGCGCTGAAGCGCGGCATCGACAAGGCGGTCGAAAAGATCGTCGGCAAGCGCGATAAGGATGGTGCGTTTGAGCACACCGGCGCACTCGGCAAATTCTCCAAGCCTGTCTCGGGCGGCATGATCGCTCAGGTCGGCACCATCTCGGCCAATGGCGATCACGAGATCGGCGAGATCATCGCGCAGGCGATGGAGAAGGTCGGCAAGGACGGCGTCATCACGGTCGAAGAGTCCAAGACCATGCAGACGCACCTGGAGACGGTCGATGGCATGCAGTTCGACCGCGGCTATCTGAGCCCCTACTTCGTCACCGATCCGGACCGCATGGAAGCCGCGCTGGACGATCCGTACATCCTGATCCACGAAAAGAAGATCAGCACGATGAAGGATCTGCTGCCGCTGTTGGAGCAGGTCGCCCGCAACAGCAAGCCGCTTGTCATCATCGCAGAGGATGTGGACGGCGAAGCGCTGGCCACCCTCGTGGTGAACAAGCTGCGTGGCACGCTGAACGTGGCAGCCGTCAAGGCTCCTGGCTTTGGCGACCGACGCAAGGCAATGCTGGAAGACATCGCCAAGCTGACCGGCGGACGCGCCATCACCGAAGAGCTCGGCATCAAGCTCGAGAGCGTGAAGATTGAGGATCTGGGCCGCGCCAAACGCGTCACCATCGACAAGGACAACACCACCATCGTCGACGGTGCGGGCAAGGCGGAGGACATCCAGGGCCGCGTGAAGGAGATCCGCAACCAGATCGAGAAGACGACCAGCGATTACGATCGCGAAAAGCTGCAGGAGCGGCTGGCGAAGCTGGTGGGCGGCGTGGCCGTCATCAAGGTGGGTGCAGCAACCGAGACCGAAATGAAGGAAAAGAAGGCTCGCGTCGAAGATGCGATGCACGCTACCCGCGCCGCGGTTGAAGAAGGCATCGTTCCGGGCGGCGGCGTTGCGCTGGTTCGCAGCGGCAAGGACCTGGATGAGCTGCTGAAGACGCTGGAAGGCGACGAGAAGATCGGCGCCACCATCGTCCGCAGGGCGATTGAGGAGCCGCTGCGCCAGATTGTCGGCAATGCGGGCGAAGAGGGTGCGGTGGTCGTCGGCAAAATCCTTGAAGCCAAGGACGATCATCACGGCTACAACGCAGCGACGGGCAAGTTTGAAGACCTGGTGAAGGCCGGCGTCATTGACCCGACCAAGGTTACCCGTACTGCGCTGCAGAACGCTGCTTCCATCGCAGGCCTGATGCTTACCACCGAAGCCATGGTTTCGGAGATTCCTGAGAAGAAGGAAGCTCCGGCGCCGGGCGGTCACGGCGGCATGGACGGAATGTACTAAACGGGAGTCGCCCGGTTCGCCGGGCGTGAAACCCTCTGGAAGGCCCCGTGGAGACGCGGGGCTTTCTGCTGTAAGCCGCAGAATCCCAATAAAATCGACCGGATGGCACAACCTTCGCGCCGCAGATTCGTCGATTCATCAACAGGAGGAAATGCATGAAGCTGAAGCACGTTGTCCCTGTAGCATGCCTCGCCTTTGCCCCCTTTGCCGTACAGGCCGCACCCACCCAGGCCGCTGCCGCGCCAACAAGCAGTGCCGCAATGCCGGCCGCGCATTCGGCGAACCGGCAGTACTCCCAGCGAGCGCTGGAGATTCTGGCGCGAGTGGAGCAGGCCCGGCAGGCGATCGCCGCGAATCAGAATCAGCAGGCGCTGCACGATATCCATCAAGCACTGGCGATCCATAGCCGGCTGATGGCGACGGCGCAAAGCACTGGACACTCAATTCTGATACCGCTGTATTGGGAGTTTGACCAGTCCTCGACACTGGCGCCCATGATGGCGCAGCGG
>JAJXUS010000315.1 GCA_021782675.1 Acidobacteriota bacterium | reverse complement strand
GCGAAGCGCTGGATGGCGTCGCGCACAGCCACGAAAACTGGATCGCTGGTGGGCGCGCCATGGGCAGCCTCACGCCAGGCAGCCATCCAACCGTTCAGGTTGTTGCGGCGCTCTGTGCGCGACAGGTTCTCGTCGTCTGAGATGTCGTCCGCCTGGCGCATAAACGCGTAAATAGCGCAGATGGCGTTACGGCGCGGCGCGGGCAGGGCGACAAAGGCGTAATAGAAATTCTTCGCCTCGCGCTTGGCTATGGCGCGGCAGACCGCGTAGGCACGGTCGAGACTCGGCGTTGCGGTCGGATCGAGTGGCGTCAAGCAGCCTTCCCCGTGGATCGTGGGCCGAGGCGGAGGAACGGCAGCGCCTTGCCGCTGAGGGCGCTGGCGTTATTCCTCTTGGCATGGTGGATAACTATGAATCGGCATGTGCCGCCGCGCTGGACTGCAGGCGCAACGGAGCGGATGCCCTCTTTTTATACGTAACCACCTACACGCTTTCATCGACTGTCCTGGCGCTGGTGCGCCGCGCTGCTTTGCCAACCGTAGTCATCAACCTGCAACCGGGCGAAGCAATCGACTATGCGGCTGTCAACAGCATGGACGACCGGATTGCTATGACTGGCGAATGGCTCGCCTGGTGCGCCACATGTCCCATGCCCGAAATTGCCAACCTGTTTGCGCGCGCCGGCTGGCGGTTCCGCCAGGTGAACGGTTCGCTCACCGATCCTGAAACAAACAAAGAGATCATGGACTGGGTGCGGGCGGTGCGGGTCCAATCGCAACTGATGCGCTCCCGGCTGGGACTGATGGGCCACTACTACAGCGGCATGCTCGATATCGCAACCGATCTTACGCGGCTGGCTGTGACCTTTGGCATTCACCCAGAAATGATCGAGCTGGAGGAGCTTTCGAGCCTGGCCGGTCAGGTGGACACGGCGGCAGTCCAGCAGCGCTGCATCGTGATGCAATCTGTCTTCGATTTCGATGCAGATTGCCCTGCGGAGGAACTGCAACTGGCCGCGCGCACCTCGCTGGCACTGGATCAGTTGGTTGCAAAGCATTCTGTGGATGCGCTCGCCTACTACGTCAAAGCTGCTGGCAATGCACAAAATGAAGAGACGATACGATCAATAATCCCCGGCGCGAGTTTCATCACATCCCGCCACATTCCCGCTGCCGGGGAGTATGAAGTGAAGAATGCGCTGGCCATGAAGATCCTCGATCTGTTGGATGCTGGCGGCTCATTTTCAGAGTATTACGCTTTGGATCTTTCAGACGATGTTGTGCTCATGGGCCATGATGGCCCAGGTCATCCCGCGATTGCCGAGGGCAAGATTCGCATCCGGCCGCTGCGGACCTACCACGGAAAATCCGGCCAGGGTCTTTCGGTGGAGATGAGCGTAAAGCATGGTCCGGTCACGCTGCTCTCCGTCGCAGAAGATGCCAGTTCCGGCTATAAATTTGTGACCGCGGAAGGGATGAGCGTCCCGGGGCCGATCCTTGAAATTGGAAATACCAACAGCCGTTACAGGTTCTCTGTAAGCGCCCGCGAATTCGTGCAGCGCTGGAACACAGAGGCACCCGCCCACCACTGCGCGATCGGCGTGGGGCATGTGTCCAGAACACTGGAAAAACTGGCCTCGTTGCTGAATGTCGGATTTACCCGCATCTGCTGAAGTACGGGCGGGAGGACGACCCGCGCATCCTTGCATGTGGCGAAACAGAAGCCACAGCGCGCTGGCTCAGGCGTTCTCTACCTGCCAGTAGACGGTGTAGCGCTGGTTATAGATATCGGCCAGCGGCCGCAGCGTGACAGGTTTTCCGGCGCCGACGGTTTCAAAGACCAGGCCTGGATCAGAGGTCCGGCGCAGCCATGCGGCGGGCGCGTCGGCCGTGGTACGGACGGTGGGCAGCGGCAGGCGATCCTGTTTGGCCTCATGAGGGCCGGTGTGGCCGTAGATCTGCTGCGGTGGGACGGTCTCATCACTCATTACGCCGGCCAGCACCAGTGGCCCGTACATGGCTGCCTGCACTTGTGGCGCGTTGGGCAGCGGCGCCATGTGCAGTTGCATCGACAGGTCCACGACGACGGTGTCGCCATCGTGCCATTTGCGTTCGATCGCGGCGTAGGTGCCGGGCCGCACATCTGCCGAATGCTTGCGGCCGTTGACGCGAATCTGAGTGCCCGCCGTGGCCCAGTAGGGGATGCGGATCATCAGCGCGGTGCGCAGCGGCCGTTCCAGCGCGAACGTGAGCCGCGTCTGTTCCTCGCGCGGGAACGCAGTCTCCTGCGTCAGGCGCAGTCCCTTGTCTTTCCATTCGAGCGTTGAGCCGATGAACTGGCTGACATACAGCGCGCCGGGCGAGCGGAAGTAGATGGAGTCGTTGGCTTTGGAATATTCTTCGGAGCCGGTCCCGGTGCAGCACCAGAAGGAGTCGAACTCTGTGCCAAAGGTGCGGAACAATCCGGGCGTGAGTGAGACGTAGTACATCAACATGCCCGCCTCATCCTGCGTGCCGTGGCGCACATTCCACAGCATGCGCTCGTACTGGTCGGCCAGCTGCGGGTCGGCGCTCCAGCGCAGCAGGTGCCGCGAGAGCTTCATCATGTTGTAAGAGCAGCAGCACTCCTGCGCATCCGGACCCAGATGGTTTGCGAGTGTACCGGGCTTGTGCCAGTGCTCGTCGTCACTCGTGCCGCCAGTGGCGTAGACATGCTGCGCGACGAGAGACTTCCAGAAATTCTCTGCGATGGCGTGGAACTGCGGATCGCCGGTCACTTCATACCCGCGCGCGGCGCCGATCACCTGCGGAATATGCGTGTTGGCGTGCAATCCGGCGAGATCGTCCTGATCGTTGGCCAGCGGATTGAAGAAGTCATGGTGGCTGAATTTGCGCGCCAGATCGGCGTAGCGCTGCTCGCCGGTGATCGCATAGAGCGAGAACAGCGACTCCTGCATGCCGCCGTATTCGATATCGAGCATCTTCTGGAACTGCGCTTCCGGGATCGGCGTCACATAGCCGTCCGCCCAGTCTGCCATGCGGCGCGCGGTGTGGAGCGCCTGCGCGTTGCCGCAATGGGTGTAGACGTCGAGATGGCCGGCGAGAATCTTGTGGTAGGTGTAAAACGGCACCCGCACTTTCTGTCCATTGCGCAACCGGGTGAAGAATTCCGCCGGAAACGCGCTGAGATAACCGTCGCTCTGCTGGCACTTCGCCAGATCCGCGACCAGAGCATTGGCCTTGTCCTGAAAGCGCACATCGCCGGTGCCGGCGTACATCAGCGCACAAGCCGAGAGTATGTGGCCACCGGCAAAGTGGCCACGAAATTCGCAGTCCGGCGCCTCCCATCCGCCCAGCGGCTGGGCGCTGGAGGGCAGGCCCGCTGTCACGCGGAACATGTACAACAGGCGGTCATTGGGCAGCGACAGCAAAAAGTCGGCGTTGCGCTGCTGCATGGTCAGCATGGGGCCAGGACCCAGGCGGACATCTTTCATGGGAAAGGGCTCCATCCGGCTGGAGAACTTCTTCTGCTGGCGCGAAGGACCGCTTCCGGAGGGTGGCGTGGTCGTGTCCCGCGCGAAGGAAAATGGCGGCCGCAGTGTGGCGGCCCCGAGCATGACGCTGG
>JAJXUS010000314.1 GCA_021782675.1 Acidobacteriota bacterium | reverse complement strand
ACGGCGCGGTCAACGCGAAGACAGCCGACAGTGCCATGGTGGCGCAGATGTCCTTTCTGGCACGCAGCGGCCGGCCCTGCGGGCAGGATTTCCTCATGGTTCCCTATCTGAAAGCGCATCCGCAGTTTGCCTGGCAGCAACCGGTACTCCGCGACATGAAGGGCAATCCCTGGGCGAAGTTTCACAGCGACGAGCATCGGCGCAGGGACGTTGCCGAGGCAAAGCCTGCAAACAAAACAGCGGCGCCGTAGCGCCGCTGCGTCTCTCATGTGCCGGTATTGGGCCCATCAGTTAGAAGTGATACGCAAACCCGATGGCCGGCTCTGACATGACATACCGCCGGTTGAACTTGAAGTACTTCACGTCGTAGTTCGTCGGAACGATGATCTGCGAGCGGTACTGAACCCGAAGGTCCCAGCTCGGACTCAGCTCATAGGCAATGCCGCCACCGGCGATGATCGTCGGTTTGTTGATCTGTTCGGTGTCGTAGGTCGTGGTCCGGATGCCGCCCAGCGGCGAATAGAAGATCAAACCGCCGCCAGCCTCCAGAAACGGATTCCATCGCCGGAAATTGAAGGTGTGTACATAGGCGAACGACGCCTCCTGCAGGGAGGTGTAGATACGCGCGCTCTGGGCAACCGTGTAGAACTTGTTCGTAAACCGGCTATAGGAGTAGTTCGCCTCGAATGCGCTGTTGGGCGTCAGATCATACCGATAGCCCAGATACAGGCCAACACCCAGGGTGGATTTGAGCTGGGTATACGGATACGTGTTGGACTCCACGTACGGCTGGATCACGCCCATAAAACTGAGATTGATGTCCTGCCGTGCGCCCTGGTCCTGGGCGAATCCGCACCGTCCCATGGCAAGCAGGCAGAGTAAAAGAAACAGCTTCTTCATTTCCCCGGTAAACCTCAAATGATCTCGCCGGCGCGCCCGCAAGCGCGGGCATTCGCGTCGGAGGCCGCCTGTCTAGAAGTGGTACGCAAATCCGATCGCCGGCTGCTGGATCACGTAATAGCGATTGGTGGAAAACTGTGGAAGGCCCATGTCGATGGACTTCAGCACGAAGGCACGATACTGCACCCGCAAATCCCAGCTCGGGCTCAGTTCATACGCAATACCGCCACCGAAGAGAACCGCGGGACTGCGCGTCTTCAACCCCGCATTTGTGGTGGTGTGGGTATTGTCAATCGGATCGAACAGTAAGAGCGCAGCGCCCGCTTCGGCAAACGGATTGAACTTTTTGTAGGCGAAGCTGCGAACGTAGGCGACGGAACCCTCCTGCATGGACTCGTAGAACTGCGCGGCATTGAAAGGGGCCGTATAGTTCTGCGTGAACCGGGAGTACTCGTAGTTTCCTTCAATCGCGCTGCTGGGCGTAAACATAAACCGGTACCCCAGCAGCACGCCCTTGCCGAAGGAGTTCGTCTGGGTGACTGCATTGCCGGTGATCGTGGGCTGATAGGTGCCCACAAAGCTTGCATTGACGTCCTGCCGGCTCTCCTGCCCACGCGCCGCTGGCGCCAGCAGTGGCAGCAGACACAACAACAAAAACAACTTCTTCATTTGCAGATGGACCCCTCGTCAGCCAAGCGCCGGGACACGGCTGGACGGCCCCCGCCCCCCGCGCAAAGGTATATTGGCTCTCAAATCCTTGACTGAATGCAATTGTACCTGCCGCGCCGGTTCTCCGGCGCTCCGGCCCGAGGAGAATTGCCACGGGCTCGCGGAGTCATCTGCAAGGCAAAAGCCGCAGCGGCTGGCTGCGGCTTCTGTCTCGGTACTGCGGCGCGCTCTCTACTGCGGCGGAGGAGGCGGCGGTGTGCCGGTGCCACCTGGAGGCGGAGGAGCCGCGGAGCCATCAGGAGGCGGCGGCGCTCCCTGATCCATCCGGCGCTGGCGCATACGTTCGCGCCGCTGCTGCATCATCTGCCGGAACTGCTGTCGTTGCTCCGGCGTCAGAATGGCGTTCAACTTCTGATGCGCGTCCATCATGGCCGTTCGCATCTGTTCGCGCCGCTGCTGGGGACTCAGCGAACTGTCTTTCCAGATTCCCTTCAGCTTGCGATGCTGATCCTGCAGAATCGGCAGAATCTGCTGCTGCTGATCGGGAGTCAGGTTCAGCTGCCGGGTAAGGTGCTTCAATTGCTTTTTCGGGCTGGGCATGCGGTGATGCCGCCCCTGCATTGCACCCGGCGGCGGAGGCGGAGGTGGAGCTCCCTGCTGCGCGCCCATCCCGGAATTGTCCGGTGGCGGCGGTGGCGCGGCCCCATTTTGCGCCAGCATCGCAGCGGGCATGCAGAGCGCGAGACCTAAAATCGCCGCTCCCGTCATCTTCCAGCGAAACATCTTGCCTTCAGTCATAGATCAACCTTTCCTGGCGCGGCAGCCCGCCTGCAATGCAGCTTTTGCTGCGCCGCGGGTGGGCCAGCGCGCATGTGGTTGTAGACGGAACAACAGCGCTGGAAGTTGCGCAGGCTCTTTACTCCAAACCCGATACCGGAACAATCGCGAGCCATATCTGCTGTTTATCCACGCTGTAACTCACGTACAGTTTGCCGCGAAATTCGTAAGCGCCGGGATATCCCGCGCCACATGGTTTTACCGCCGTCCCGCAGGTGACGTGGTTGTCATACGCCGGCGGCCCCAGGCCCTGGCGCAGTGCGTAGATATGTCGTGGTACGCCGCCGTCGCCTGAAAAAATCGCCAGATATAACGGATCGCGCGCGTCTCTTGCATCGGGATTGTCTCGGGCATTCCCGGCCACCGCAATGTCTCCGTTTGTGAGGGCGACCAGCGTTGTCTCTGACGGGGAGTTCGGGATCCCGGTGGGCAATGCGGGCGACCATCGAGCCCCATCGTCCGGGGAGACGGATGCGTACAGCTCAAACTGCCCGATCTTCCCCTCATCGCGCCATAGCCGCAACAGCCATCCGTCAGGATGACGCAGCCGGATCGTGTTGGGTTCTACCAGCGTGGTGCCATCCGCCGCGGTCCCGTATCCGGTCCACGCCGACGCGCGCTGGCCGGGCGCGGAACCACCCCACGTTCCAAAGAGATTCGCCTGGTGAAAGAGAGCTGGCCCGAGCGTCGGGTCATTCGGGTCATAGGGATAGGCCGGGAAACCCGGAATTGGCGTGTACGGGGCGGCACTGACGCGAAATGGCTTCCCCACCGATCCATCCCGATGCAACCGAACGGCAATCAGCGCCTCGCCCTGCTCATTCGAGCAGCAGCCCACGCCATTCGCCTGATCGATGGCAGCGACCAGATACATCTGCCCCTGATAGCTGACGAAGGCGCGAGGGTAGGAGATGCGGCGGCCCGCTTGCAGACTCCCGTTGAAAGCACTTGCCGGCGCGACAACGACATGGGGAGAGGTCCAGGTCCTGCCGTCGCGGCTGCTTCTCACTTCCGTGATCATGCCGTTTTCACCTTCCTGTCTCAGTGCGCCGCTATAGGCTACCCAGATGCGCCGCGAGCGATCAACGGCAACGCGGGTGTGATGGTGGTACTGCAGACTCAGACTCTGGCCGCGCCGGACAACGATGCGCTTGACCTTGTAACCGGTTTCCTCCCGAAGCGTGACATAGGTGCCCCAAGGCCTGTTGACCTCAGCCGGCATCAGA
>JAJXUS010000313.1 GCA_021782675.1 Acidobacteriota bacterium | reverse complement strand
CGCCCGGCGGTGATATTCGCCGCGGTCAAGGAATGCCTGTTCGGATCGCCAACAGCCGTTTCCGGCCGGTCGCATTCTTGAGCACCCTTACGACACCGGTTGGAGTGCCTTCAAATTGAGATCGGCTGCCGCGTCTTCATCCAGAAAGACCGTTGCGCCCGCGTGGAGACGGAGCCAGGTGGCGGGACATGCGGCGGACATCGGATCCTCAACCATGCGGCGGACGATACCTGCCTTACGCTTGCCCGGAACGGAGACAATCAGTCGCGGCACGCGCAGTATGGCAGGAATGGTGACGGTGATGGCGCGGCTCGGGACGTCCTGCAGGGAGGGAAACCATCCCTCGGCCACCTGCTGCTGACGGCTCACATCGTCCAGTTGGACAATTTTCACGTCCAGCGGGTCGTGGAGCGCGGCCTCGCCGGGATCGTTAAACGCAAGGTGTCCATTTTCGCCCACACCCAGCAGGCAGAGCCCCGGGGCAATCTCACGCAGACGGGCGGCGTAGTCGCGGCACACCTGCTCCGGATCAGGCGCGCTGCCGTCAATGGCATAGAAAGCGCGCAAGGGGACCTTGTCGGCCAGATTCTCTTTAAGATAGTGGCGAAAGGACGCGGAATGATCTGCATCGATACCGATGTATTCGTCCAGATGGAATCCCGTGATGGTGCTCCATGGAATGTCCGGCTCCTGAATAACGCCACGAAGCACCGCCAGTTGTGAGACGCCGGTCGCAAAGATAACGCCCATCCCGTGTCGCGGCGCGGCCCGCAGCTCCGCGGCGATCGCATCGGCGGCCGCATCGGACGCGGCATTTCGGTTGGCGTGCACTTCAATCTTCATCTTTCCAGCTTGAAATTCTTTCATCGTCCGCTTTCAATGGGTTCACGGCTGTTGGACTGATGCCAGAGGCCGGCAAAGTTAGGATTGCAAGTGTTGGCCCGCATTGCGGGGTACACCCACGCGTGTTGATCCATGCTCCATTATGACGAACCCCGGCCGCCGTTTTCACGGGTCGTCCGCGAAATCCTCGAAAAAACCTGGGTGGCTCGGCAGTTATGAGCGTGGGTTCGCCGTGTACAGAGAAGGCGAGACCGCCAGTGGCACCCGTATAAAATGTGTCTCATTGCATCAACCCCAATTCGCGCGTCACGGCGAGGTCTTCGCCCGCGCGACCGGCCCGGAACCATGAAGCTGGGATCGAAGGGATGAGCCGCGAGGAGCGCGTAGTGGATAGTGGTGCGTCAGCAGTCACGCTTGAAAATATTCGCATTGCGGAGCGGCGGATCCGCGACAACATCCTATTTTCTCCTTGCTGCCATTCGGTCGATCTGTCGGAGATGACTGGACAGCAGGTCTTTGTCAAACTCGACAATCTGCAGCGGACAGGAGCCTTCAAAGAACGCGGCGCGCTCAACAAAATTCTGACGCTAACAGAGGAAGAGAAACGGCAGGGCGTGATTGCCGCGAGCGCGGGGAACCACGGTCAGGCGGTCGCCTATCATGCGACGCAGCGCGGAATCCGTGCCCTGATTGTGATGCCGGTCGCCACGCCGCTGGTGAAGATCGACGCGACCCAACGATTCGGCGCGCGGATCGTGCTGCATGGCGCCAACTATGACGAGGCCTATGCGGAGGCCATGCGCCTGTGCGAGGCCGAGGGACTGACGTTTCTGCATCCGTTCAATGATGCTGCCGTCATCTGTGGTCAGGGGTCGATCGGCCTCGAAATTCTTCAGCAGGTCCCAGGGTTGGAGGCAGTTGTGGTGCCGGTCGGCGGCGGTGGCCTGATCAGCGGCGTGGCCTGTGCCGTCAAGGAAACGAATCCGAAGATTCGCGTAATTGGCGTACAGACCGAACGGCTGCCTTCGATGCTCCGGGCGGAAGAGGCCGGTGTGCCGGTGACGATTCCGGCGAATGCGACAATCGCAGACGGCATCGCTGTCCGCCGGGCCGGCGACATCACGCTGCCTCTGGTTGAGCGCTACGTGGACGAGCTGGTTGTGGTGGATGAGGAAGAGATCGCCAATGCGATTCTCGTGCTGCTGGAGAAAGAAAAGACACTGGCGGAGGGTGCTGGCGCCGTGGCGCTGGCGGCACTGCTGAACCAGCGCACAACGCTGGGCAACCGGAAGACGGCGGTGCTGGTGTGCGGCGGCAACATTGACGTTAGCCTGCTGGCGAAGATCATTGAACGCGGTCTGATAAAGGACGGCAGGCGGGTACGCATCCGCGTGCGCCTTCCCGACCGGCCGGGCGCGTTACACGGGTTGACGAAGATACTGCTGGAGCAGCAGGCGAACATTATTGAGACCGTGCACAACCGCTCGGGGGCCGGCATCAGCCTGGGTGACACCGCGATTGATATTTCGCTGGAGACACGTGGCAAGGAGCATGTGGCCGCGCTGTCTCACGCGCTGGACGAAGCGCAGTACAAGCACGAACGGATCAACTGATGACACTGACGGCGCACACCTCCATGCCCCAGACAGATTTCTCCCGGCTGCAGCGGCTGCCCCCATACGCATTCAGCGTCACCGCGGAGCTGAAGGCTCAGGCCCGGCAGCGTGGCGAAGATATTGTCGATTTCGGCATGGGGAATCCGGATGGCGCGACCCCGGCACACATCGTCGAGAAGATGATTGAGGCCGCGCGTAAGACGGCGACGCATCGCTATTCGCTGTCGAAAGGGATCCCGCGGCTGCGCAAGGCCGTCTGCGACTGGTATCAGCGGCGTTCCGCGGTAACGCTCGATCCGCAGACCGAAGCCATTGTGACCATCGGCTCAAAGGAGGGTATCGCACACCTCTGCCTGGCAATGCTTGAGGCCGGCGATTCGGTGCTGGTACCCGATCCGAGCTACCCGATCCATATCTTCGGGCCGGTGATTGCGGACGCCGCGGTCCGCCGCATCCGGATGCGCACGGCGCCGGAGTTTCTGGAAGAAATCGAACGCGTGCTGCCCGCCATGACGCCGCGCCCGAAGCTGCTGATCCTCAATTTCCCGTCAAACCCCACGACCCAGTGCGTCGATCTGGCTTTCTTTGAGCGCATCGTGGCGCTTTGCCGGGAGCACGGTGTCTGGATTGCGCACGATCTGGCGTACGCCGACCTGGTCTTCGATGGATACCGGGCGCCATCGATCCTGGAAGTCCCCGGCGCGAAGGAGATCGCGGTCGAGTTCTTCACGCTTTCAAAGAGCTACAACATGCCAGGCTGGCGCGTCGGCTTTATGGTGGGCAATCCCACCCTGGTGGCGGCGCTGGGCCGCATGAAGAGCTACTTCGATTACGGAACGTTTACGCCCATCCAGGTGGCGGCCATCGCTGCGCTCGACGGCCCGCAGGACTGCGTGCAGCGCATCTGCGACACGTATCGCCGCCGCCGCGACGTGCTGACAGCCGGCCTCAATCAACTGGGCTGGCCGGTCGAGCCGCCGCGCGGAACCATGTTCGTCTGGGCGGAAATACCAGAGCAATTCCGCGCCCAGGGGTCGTTTGCCTTCGCCAGAAATATGCTCGCGCAGGCCAGGGTCGCGGTCAGCCCGGGCATCGGCTTTGGCGAACACGGAGACGGGCATGTGCGATTTTCTCTGATTGAAAACGAAGAGCGGACGCGCCAGGCGCTGCGCAGCATCCGCCACATG
>JAJXUS010000312.1:1024-3664 GCA_021782675.1 Acidobacteriota bacterium | reverse complement strand
TTCACATCCGTGCCATTGCCCGTTTCATCCAGTCCCTCAATCGTGTAGGTGCGTGCGCCGGATGCGGCATTGGAAACCGTCGCAGCCAGGCCAAGCGCGCGTGCATAGCCGGGCTCGCTGAAGGCGCGCAGCCCGAGAAGATTGACGAGGTTTCTCATCTGCTTCGCATTTTCCGCTGGTTTGCTGAGCACGGCCGGAAGTCGGCGAATCGCATCGGCATCTTCAATGGACAACGCGCTCATGGCGGCCTCATCGCCAAGGCCAACATGAGGAACAACTACACTGCCGCTGGAATCAAGAATGCGCCAGCCGCCAGCAGGCCACTGCGAGGCAGGTGGAAACCACAGCAGCTGAATCGTCCCCTTCCCATCGGAGACCGCGAAGGCAGCGCCCGAATTCTCTTGTGAGCCGCCGCGTAGCGGCAGCACTGCAACGAGCACGGCGAGGATGAGGGACTTGCGAAGACAGTTCATCATAGATGCACCGAGAAGGAAACACTGCCTAGCGGCCACGGCAGCCCCAGGGAGGCACTGGCGTTCAAATCGAGGGGCATCGCCTCTGCGTGAATCTGCGCGCTGACCCAATCAGAAACGCACACGCCGGCCACGCATACGCCCGCGCTCGCGTTGGCCGAGAAATCTCCGGATATGTGCGGCTGCGGCGTAATGGTCACGCCCGCATCGATGCTCCCGCGCACGTATGCCGAAGCCACGGAGTCGTCGCCGACATCAAGATCGACGTTTACGCCGCCGCCCATCGAGAGCCCCTGGTCCGAGAGCATGAAGTACATATCCGCATCGGAGACCAGGAAGTGACCGCGCACGCGCGGGCCCTCCTTCTTGCCGGCGTCAATGTGCCATGGCCCCTTGCCAAAGTGGAGATCCACCGCGGCGTTACTGGCGCTGTTGCCAAGGTCGATATACGCCAGATTATTCAGGAACGAGAGATGGCCCCACAGCCGCCCGTCAAAGCTGCTGCCGGCGTACTGAAAGTAACCCTGGAAATCTCCGTTTCCCTGGTCCGGTGGCTTCAGCAGCCACGCGTGAAAGTCCATGCGCGCGCCGGCATCCTGACCCGTCGCTTTAATCGTGAGGTCGCCATCCAGTGTGTACGTAAAGTGGTCGGGCATGCCTACGCGCATTCCGGCCATAAAGAGGAACGAATTGTCGTAGACCGGTGTAGCCGCATTCAGATCGCCGGTGTCGGTGAATGCGTTGAGCGGAAAGTTATGGCCGATGCCGCCGGAGATGGAGTAGAGATTCATGATCGGTGGCACTGGAACAAGCGGCACACCTGTGTCGCCCAGCCCGATGGTTGCACGCGTCAGCCAGTAGTCATGACCGTTGCCGTAGCCAAGCCGGAACTGCGCGGTCAACGGCGGTCCGCCCAGCTCGCTCAGATCCACAGTGCCAGAGTACTCAGTGGTGCCGCCCCCGCCTCCGGATGAGCCGCCCCCGGCGTAGACCGGATGAATCCGCGCCTCTGAGGTCGGCTGTCCTGATGGATAAGGAACATCCACGGTGAAGTCGGAATTTGTTGGTCCCTTCGCTGTGAACGTAGACCCCGATGAATCCATCTCATAATTCACCACCATCGGTGCGGCCGGCATCACCTCCGATAGGTGGACCGTGGTGCTGAATTGCGCGCCCAGCACCTGACTGCCCTGCATGGGCACGGTGATGTGCGCGGAGACAAGATCGAGCGGAGTCTGTCCCAGCGTTGATGCTCCACTGAGGGGCACATCAAGCGACGATCCGCCATTGCCAAGGTACGCGCGGCCATCCATGCCAAACGTGAACGGCGTCAGCGGAATCGCGGCGAACTTCTTGCCCTCCGAGCTGAACGTGTACGTCGTGGATGTCTGCACCGCCCAGCCCAGGCCTTGCACCTGCGTGAACTCAAGATTCTTCGCTGTAAAGCTGATATTGCCGTAGGTCTTCGTCACAGGCGAAGTGTTGGTTGGGAACGTGATCGATGCCTGCTTGCCGCCGCCGGATACCAGTGTGCCGTCACCGGTGATGTGCGTGTCGAGCCACGGCACATAGATGTCGATTCCTTTGTACGTCGCCTTGAAGTCACCCGATCCCGGCGCGACGTATGCATTGAGAGACTGGAAACTGACTTTGCCCGCATCGAGCGCCGCGGAGAACGGCCCTGTGGAGAGGCTGCCGCACAGCCCGCCGTTGATGACGCCCCAATCGTTCACAACAGGCTGAAACGCAGAGGATGCAACCAGGCCCATCGTGTACGGAACCACGGTGAGCGATGGGAACCGGACGCCAACCCAGTCTGCGCCGCTCAGCGATCCGCAGTACGGACTTGCGCCATCTCCGGCCGTGTGGCTCAGGTCCAGCCGCACATTGTTCGACGAAATCTGAAACGCGCTCCATCCAATAATGGAGCTGGGCAGATTGAGGCCTTCCTTGATCCAGTCTCCGTTCGAGTGCAGCTCCGCGGTCACGCCCGACCACTGCTGCGGCTTCTCCACGCCGGGCAGTCGAAGCGTGTCATCCTGAAACGTCACGCTCAACGTGGCATCCACCTCGCCCTGCACCGCGCCGCCCGTCGTAGAGGTATGCCCCTGTATGTGGTCCAGCGTGCCCGTCAATCCTGGCGTACTCGCGTGCAAGGGCAGACTCG
>JAJXUS010000312.1:0-1014 GCA_021782675.1 Acidobacteriota bacterium | reverse complement strand
GTGCTCCCATCCGGCACATTCCAGTCGCTGAAATGGATCGGGATCGGCGGGTAAACATCGTAGCCGCCACTCGATGCGTTCGCGAGGCGGACAATCAGGTTGCCTGAGCCGCTGTATTGCGTCCCCTGCTGCGTGAGGTTCCCCTGAATGTCTTCAATTTCAAAGGAGCCGCCGCTGGTCACCGGAAACAGAAACTTGCAGGGCTTCGATGGGTCCGACGCCACAACCTCGTAGCGGCTCGTGTTCGACGCGACATACTGGTCGGGCGGCAACTCCGCCACCATCGACGCAACCTTCTGCATCGCGTCATTCACATATTGCACCGGGCCGAGGCCGCCGATGGCATGGTTCGAGCTCGAAAGCACTCCGATCTTCAGCGGAGGCAGATTGCTGCCTGCCGGCGGCGAGAGCGAGTTGAGCAGCGATTTTGCAGTTGCCGCTGCGTCGCTGTCCAGCTTGCCGCCGGCCTTGCCCGCGATCTTTCCAATCGTCTCCCGCACGCCGAGCGGCAAATTCGGAAGCGTGGGATCAGGCGCCACCACCGCCGATACGCTGACCGCATGCATGCCGAGCGCCTTCGTCGAGAGCGGCGATGGCGTATCGAACGGCTTGCTCTGATCAACGATGATCGCAGGCTCGACATAGCCCGGCGGAGGATGCGCAATCAGCGTCCGTGCCGTCGATGGCCCCAGCGCAAACGTCTGCTGCATCGTTGCGCCGTCCACATTCCACGTCACGCTCACTTCGCCTCTTCCGTAGTAGCCAATCTGCGACTGCGCAATCGCCGCATCGTCGCACGTGCTGCAGATCGCATCGGCCGTCACCGAGCCGGCGTTCAGCAGGCCGATAGACTCCTTCGGGTGTATCGCTGGAGTCTTCTGCACAGGCTGGACCTTGCTCCCAAGGCTATTGCCCTCGGGCAGCAGATGAATCGGAGAGCGCGCCTTTGAGCTTTCGTGCCCAGGGAAGCTCGGAGCGGCAATCGTCTTCAGGTGCAGGGGGCCATCGACCACC
>JAJXUS010000311.1 GCA_021782675.1 Acidobacteriota bacterium | reverse complement strand
GCCGGTGCTCGGCGCGGCGGCGGTGATTGGCGGCCTGCACGCACGGCCCGAAGCATCACCGGCGCGATGGCTGGGCTGCGCGCCGATGCGGGCGATCGGAGCCCGCTCGTATTCGATCTACCTGTGCACCGAGCCGGCGCGCAGCATCGCGGAGCACTTCTGGCGGTATCTGGACTGCTGGGGCGGCGACGTCGCAATTCTTTTAAGTCTGGTGCTGTGCGCGGGCTCCGGCGTTCTTTTTTATCTGGCCGTGGAACGGCCGCTGATGCGCTATTTCCACAACTGGTACAAAGCGCCGGAGGTGCGCGCGCGCGTGTGAGGATCGGCCAACTACGATCCCATCCACAGTGCTCTCTTTTTCGTTCCTTTTTTGTAACGTTCGCGAACCCGGATGGGTCTAAAAGACAGGCCCGCCTTCACAGTGCGGAACCAGGAGAACCAGATGAAAAAAGTCGATATTCCGAAGATTCCCAGTTCTGAAATTACGCCGCAATCCGCGTACATCAACCGGCGCGCTTTTATGGCGGGCGCGGCCGGTGCAGCGGCCCTGGCGACCCCATTCCTGCGGCATCTGGCTCACCCGAAATCCGTGCAAGCTGACACGCAGAAATTGACCACTGTTCCCAGCAAATACTCTTCGACCGGCCTGCAACTCACCTCCTACAATGACATAACGACCTACAACAATTTCTACGAATTTGGCGTCGAGAAGAGCGACCCCTCGCACAACGCCTGGCGGCTGAAGACGCGCCCCTGGACCGTGAAGGTGAGCGGGCTGGTGAAAAAGCCCAAAACGTTCGACATCGATACGCTGTTGAAGCTGCAGCCGATGGAGGAACGGGTCTACCGGCACCGGTGTGTGGAAGCTTGGAGCATGGTGATTCCCTGGGCGGGCTATTCCCTTTCGGAGTTCATTAAGCAGTGCGAGCCCCTCGGTTCGGCGAAGTATGTTCAGTTTCTTTCGCTCGACAATCCCCAGGAAGAGCCCTGGATCCACGAGGTCGATCTCGATTGGCCCTATTCAGAAGGTTTGCGCATGGACGAGGCCATGAATCCACTGGCCCTGCTGACCTTCGGCCTGTACGGCCAGGTGCTGCCGAACCAGGATGGAGCGCCCATTCGCATGGTGTTGCCCTGGAAGTACGGCTTCAAATCCGCGAAGTCTCTGGTCGAAATCAAGTTCGTGAAGAATCAGCCGCGCACAACCTGGAATGAGTCTGCGCCGAATGAATACGGCTTCTACTCAAACGTCAACCCGAACGTAGACCATCCCCGCTGGAGCCAGAAGTACGAGCGCGTGATTGGTGCTCCGTTCTGGAAGGCGCGGCAGCCTACGCTGATGTTCAACGGATACGGCGATCAGGTGGCGTATCTCTACAAAGGGATGGATTTGCGCAAGGACTTTTGACCGCCGCATGACAAATCGCTCGATCGTCACGCTGAAATGGTTTGTGTTTCCCGCGTGCCTCATACCGCTGGGGCACCTGGTGTATCGCGGCTTCACCAATGCCCTGGGGCCAGATCCGGTGGCGACCATCACGCACCGGACCGGCTTCTGGACGCTTTATTTTCTGCTGATCTCGCTGGCGATTACTCCCGTGCGCCGCCTGAGCGCCCGCCTGGGCTGGCTGATCCGCTTTCGGCGAATGCTTGGCCTGTTTGCGTTTTTCTACGCGTGCCTGCACCTGCTCACGTGGGTCTGGCTCTACTCCGGTTTCAGCGCGCACGCCATGATCCAGGATCTCTCCAAACGCCCGTACATTATGGCGGGCATGGCCGGCTGGCTCTGTCTGCTGATTCTGGCCGTCACTTCGCCCATGTTTGTCCTGCGCAAGCTCGGCGGTAAACGTTGGCAGCGCATTCACCGGCTGGCTTACGTAGCAGCCATCGCAGGCGTCATCCACTACTGGTGGATCGTGAAGTCCGGCGTGCTGACGCCGTGGCGCGTAACCGCGGTGCTGGCTGTACTGTTTCTAGCCCGTATTGTACGGGCCATCCGGGAGCAGCGCCGCCGGAAACTCCAGACCGCCGTCGCGGCCTGAACCTACTACTGCTCTGCCGTCGTTCCTGCTTTGGCGTTTCTTGCTGTCATTCCCGCAGCCTGAATCTGCTGCTTTGCCGTTGCTCCCGCGTTTCTTGCTGTCATTCCCGCAGGGAATCTGCTTCTGCTGTTATTACGCCATCTCCATTACTTCCCCGCGTGCCGCCACCATCCGCCGGACCGGCTCGAAAGACATGCGGTGCAGCGGCGAAGGTCCGTGGTCCAGGAGAGCCCGAAGATGCTCCGGCGTGCCATAGCCTTTGTGCGCCGCCAGGCCGTACTGAGGAAATTCGTCGTGATACCGGCACATCCACGCATCACGATAGACCTTCGCCACAATCGAAGCGGCGGCGATTGAGATGCTGACCGAATCACCATAGACAATCGCCTGCTGCCGGCACGGAATATCCAGAGTCTCTGCATCGATCAGCAGATGATCCGGCGCCGGACGCAGCGCCGCGATTGCGGCCAGCATGGCGCGGTGCGAGGCGCGCCGGATATTGATCGCGTCGATGGTCGCGACATCCGCATGACCGATCCCGACAGCCACAGCCCGCTTGCGGATGACAACCTCCAGCCGCAGCCGATCCTCAGGCTCCAGTTGCTTGGAGTCGCGCACCCCGCGGATGCGCGTATCGGGGGGTAGAATGATAGCCGCAGCCACCACCGGGCCAAATAAAGCACCCCGGCCGACCTCGTCCACCCCGGCCACGAAAAGCGCACCCTGCTGATACGCCAGCCGCTCATGCTTGTTGCCGCACGCTAACGACCGCAGCATCCGCATCTTGCGCGCCTGCGCCGATAGTTCTTCAAGGCCTTCTTTTCTGCGTCCCCGGGGCATCTGCCCTGCAGTTTAACGCGAAGGCGCGTGTGCACAACTGGCTGGCAGATATCGGCGCACCCGCCCGCGCTGGCAGGTGCGGGGCCAGATTTTTCTCACAGCCGCAAACCTTTGCTTTAGGATGTGCGAGAGTTCACCGGAGGGTGTGTTGCTCGATACGGCGCAGAATTTCTACCTGATTGTCCTTTGGGTCTCGCTTTCCATCACATGGCTGGTACTGTTGAACCGCGTCTGGCCGCCAAGCCGGAGGCGCGCTCACAACGATGTGATCGGCTGGCAGATTTCAATTCTGGGTACGATCTATGCGGTCATGGTGGGCTTTATGCTATACGCAGTCTGGGCCAACTTCCAGACGGCGGAAGCCAACGCGAACGCCGAAGCCAATGCTGCCGTCGATCTCTACCGCACCGCCGACGGCCTGCCCGCGGAACAGCGAATCGTAATTCAGCAGGCGGCCCTGCAGTACGTAAGGGCCGTAGCGGATGTTGAATGGGATGCCATGAACCGCCAGAAAATTCCTCACGCGGCGCAGCCTTACATTCAGACCATGTGGCGGGAGATGACGCGATCCTACGTGGTCAGCTCCACCCAGGAAGTGAGCCTGAACCGGGCAATGAGCGAGCTGAACACGATGACCGAACACCGGCGGCTGCGCGTGCTTGAGAGAGAAACGGCGATGCCGACGATTTTGTGGACGGTGCTGGTGATCGGAGGCATCATCACGATTGCTTCCTGCTGCATGATCGGCAGCGACAACAGCGCGCTGCACGGCACATTGATCATCGCCTCCAGCCTTT